>NZ_MBEM01000111.1:0-58951 GCF_001954045.1 Mycobacterium sp. SP-6446
ACGTTGTGGTAGCGCAATGCCACGACCGAGCCGCCCGTCGACTCCGACCATGCCAGCGCGTAATGCTCCTGCGCGGTCTTGCTGGCCGCGTACAGGCTGCGCGGTCGCAGCGCGGTGTCCTCGTCGACCAGCCGCCACCCCAGCTCCTCGCCGCCGACCGGGCAGCGGTGCTCGAAGATCCCGGCGTCCAGGTCCGCGCGCCGCCGCGGCAGCGGGTCGACGGGCCCGTGTTCGGGGCAGTGATAGCGGCCCTGCCCGTAGACCACCATCGAAGAGGCCAGCACCAGACGCCGCACGCCCGCGGCGAACATCTGCGCCAGCAGCACGGTGGTGGCGAAGTCGTTGTGACCGCCGTAGGCGGGCGCGTCGGCGGCATCCACGCCCGCGCCCACCATCGCGGCCTGGTGGCAGACCAGGTCGACACCGCGCAGGAGCGGGGCCAGAGCGTCGGCATCGCGGACGTCGACCCTTCGGCATCCCGGCGGTAACAGCGGGTTCGGCCCATGGGCGGCGGGCAGCAGCGCGTCGACGGCGATCACTTCGTGGCCGGCCGCGCGCAGCGCAGCGTCGACCCGCGATCCGATGAACCCAGCCGCCCCGGTGAGCAACACCCTCACGGCAGCTCCACCGGCAACGTCACCCCGGTGTGCGCCAGGCAGTGCGTGCAACCGCGTTCGGCGTCGACATTGCCGATCGCCGAGGCCACCAGCTTCTTGAACGGCCCCATGTTCTTTTCGAACTGGTCGAACACATCGGTGGCCTTCACGCCTTCGCCGGCCGTGACACCGGCATCCAGATCGGTCACCAAAGCGATTGCCGCATAGCACATTTCGAGTTCCCGAGCCAGCACCGCCTCCGGATATCCGGTCATGTTGACCAGGCCGAAGCCGGCCGAGGCGAACCATCGGCTTTCCGCCCGGGTGGAAAATCGCGGCCCCTGGATCACCACCATGGTCCCGCCGTCGACCACACCGGGCAGGCCGGTGACCGCCGAGCGCAACGTCGGGCAATACGGGTCGGCGAAGTCGACATGGACGGCGCCGGAGTCGAAGTAGGTGTCGGGGCGACCGGTGGTGCGGTCCACCAGCTGGTCGGGCACCACCACGCTGCCGGGCCCGTAGTCGGGGTTCAGGCTGCCGACCGCGCATGGCGCGAAGACCCGCCGCACCCCGAGCTTGCGCAGCGCCCACATGTTGGCCCGGTAGGGGACGGTGTGCGCCGAGTATTCGTGCTTGGCGCCGTGGCGTGGCAGGAATGCGACCTCGTGTCCCGCGACCGCGCCGACCGTGACCGGGGCGCTGGGCTCGCCGTACGGGGTGTCCACGTCGATGTCGCGGACGCCGGACTCGAAGAACGTGTAGAAGCCGCTGCCGCCGATCACTCCGAGCATCCGACCATTGTGGTGCATAGGGCAGGATGCCCTGGTGGCCAGTTTCGCGCAGTGGATCTCGGGGGCTCGGCCGCGAACGCTGCCCAACGCGGTGGCACCGGTGGTCGCGGGCACCGGCGCGGCGGCGTGGCTGCACTCGGCGGTGTGGTGGAAGGCGCTGCTGGCGCTGACCGTCGCGGTCGCGCTGATCATCGGCGTCAACTACGCCAACGACTACTCCGACGGCATCCGCGGCACCGACGACGAGCGGGCCGGCCCGGTGCGGCTGGTCGGCTCGCGGCTGGCCAGCCCGCGGTCGGTGCTGACGGCGGCGGTGACGGGCCTGACGGTCGGCGCGGCGGCCGGCTTGGCGCTGGCGCTGGTGAGCTCGCCGTGGCTGATCGTGGTGGGCGCCGCCTGCATCGCCGGGGCGTGGCTGTACACCGGGGGGTCAAAACCCTACGGGTACTCCGGTTTTGGCGAGGTCGCGGTGTTCGTGTTCTTCGGCCTGGTCGCCGTGCTCGGCACGCAGTACACCCAGGCGTTGCGGGTGGACTGGGTGGGACTGGTGCTGGCGGTGTCGATCGGGGCGCTGTCGTCGTCGGTGTTGGTGGCGAACAACCTGCGGGACATTCCGACCGATGCGCAGTCCGGCAAGATCACCCTGCCGGTACGGCTGGGCGATGCCCGCACCCGGGTTCTGTATCAGGCATTGCTGGCGATCGCCGGGGTTATGACCCTGGTGCTGATGCTCGCGACACCGTGGTGCGCAACGGGATTGGTGGCCACGCCGCTGGCCCTGCGCGCCGCGCGGCCGGTCCGATCCGGCCGCGGCGGGCCCGCGCTGATCCCGGTGCTGCGCGACACCGGGCTGGCGATGATCGTGTGGGCGATCGCGGTGGCGGCGTCGTTGGCTGTGCAATCAGGGCTTTGAGTGTGCGCCCAGGGCGCCGCGCGTCGGCGTGTCGCCGCCGTGGATGCACACTCGATGCGAAGCGAGCGGGCCTAGGCGGCCTTGTCGAGCAGCTCCAGGATGGCGGCGCGCAGCTGCGCGGTGTAGACGTGCTCGGTGATCAGGCCGACGGCCGGCTTGTCGCCGCTGCGCATGATGCCCAGTAGGAGATGCGCGCAAGCGATCTCGTTGTCCTTGTGGTGCAACGCTTCTCGCACGGCCAGCTCGACGCATTTCTTCGCGGCGCGGCTGAAGGGGATGTGCCCGCGACGGCGGCGCCGCCGGCCCGAGCGGGGTAGCGCGTTGTCGAACGCGTCGGCGCCGAACGTGCGCGCCACGCTGTCGCGCACCGCGCCCAGGTCGATGCCGATGGCCCGCAGTGCCTCGGCATCCTCGTCGAAGGAATCGTCGGTGCTGGGGGCGGCCTCGAGCAACCGGGCGCGAACGCCGTCGGCGGTCAGGCCGTAGCCGCTCAGCACCCCGGACAGATCGCTGCCCGCGGCCTGCAGGACGCCGAGCAGCAGGTGCTGCGGGGTGATTTCGCGGGTCCGCAGCTCACGGGCCTCCTCCTGGGCGAGCACGACGGCGACCCGGGCTTGACGGGTGAAGCGCTCGAACATGCGTCATCTCCTCCGGTTGTACTTCTGGTGCACGGCCTGCCGGCTCACCCCGAGCGCCTCGGCGATGGCCTGCCAGCTCCAGCCCCGCTCGCGGGCGTTGGCGACGTGGATCGCCTCGAGGCGCTCCTGCAAACGCTGCAGCGCGCGCACCGCGCGCAGGCCTATCGCGGGGTCGGCGTTACTCGCCGCATCGGCGGCCGGCCCCAGGTCGGGCAGGTCGGACAGTTCCGTCATAGACGTCAATGTAACTTGACACAGCGCAGACGTCAATAAAGCTTGACAAAACCGATCCCGGCGCTCATCGATTCCAGCGATCCGATAACAATGAAGGACCGGCGTTGGATCGAGGACTCCCATGAACCAGATCACCACGACCAGTGGGCCCAAGAGCATCGGCTTGCTCAGCGTCGGGGCATACCGGCCCGAGCGCGTCGTCACCAACGACGAGCTGTGCCGCAACATCGACTCCTCCGACGAGTGGATCCAATCGCGAACGGGAATCAAGACGCGCCGATTCGCCGCCCGGGACGAATCCGCCGCGTCCATGGCGATCGAGGCGGGCCGGCTGGCGATTGCCAACGCCGGACTGGCGCCCAGCGACATCGACGGCGTGATCGTCGCGACCAGCACCCATTTCCTGCAGACCCCGCCCTGTGCCCCGGAGGTCGCGACAGGCCTGGGCGCTGCCGGTGTGCCCGCATTCGACATCGGGGCGGGGTGCGCAGGCTTCGGCTACGCGATCGGCGTTGCGGCCGACATGATTCGGGGTGGCAGCGCCGCCAAGATGCTGGTCATCGGTTCGGAGAAGCTGTCGCCGACGATCGACATGCAGGACCGCAGCAACTGCTTCATCTTCGCCGACGGCGCGGCCGGGGTCGTGGTGGGCGAGACGCCCGTCCAAGGCATCGGACCGACCATCTCGGGCAGCGACGGTGAACAGGTCAAGGCCATCCGCCAGGACATCGACTGGATCGACTACATGGACGAACCGACCGGCCCGCGCCCCTTCCTGCGGCTCGAGGGCAGCGCGGTGTTCCGCTGGGCCGCATTCGAGATGGGCAAGGTCGGCCGACAGGCGATGGACGCGGCGGGAATCCGACCCGACGAGATCGACGTGTTCATCCCGCACCAAGCCAACAGCCGAATCAACGAAGTCCTCGCCAAGAACCTGGACTTGCGCCCGGACGCGGTGATCGCCAACGACATCGAGCACACCGGGAACACGTCCGCGGCGTCCATCCCGTTGGCGATGGCCGAACTCCTGGAGACCGGGGCGGCCAAGGCCGGCGACCTCGCGCTGCTGATCGGCTACGGCGCGGGCCTGTGCTATGCCGCGCAGGTCGTCGTGATGCCCAAGGGCTAACCGCGGGCTCACTCGTCGTGGTCGGCGTCCGCCTCACCGCGCAGCCGGGCCTGCAGCTGTTCTCGCTCGCGGCGGCGGCGTTCGCCCGCGACCGCCAGCGCGGCGGTGGCGCGCCGGCGCAGCGGGGCGAACAGCCAGATGCCCAACGGCATCGCGATGATCAACGCGAACAACGCCGCAACGACGACGGGGAACTGGGTGACCCCGAGCAGACGAGCGATTGCATAGATCGCAGCCGCGACCGCGACCACCAACAGCAGCCGCGCGGCCGCGTAAACCAGGACGTCGACGACGACGTGATTTCCGGTGCGCTCGCCCGCACCGGGCCTAGGCTCTTCTGACACAGTGCGAGCCTACGGCGCGGGTATATTCGCTCAAAGGAGGTGTTGAGTGCTCTACCTGCTGCTCGTCCTGGTTTTGGGGACACTGATCTACATTGGCTGGCGCGCGGCGCGGTCCCAGACCCACCGCCCGAAGAGCCGCGTCATCGGACCCGATGACGACCCAGAGTTCTTGCGGCGCTTGGGAAACGACGACAACAACCCTCTGTAGCACCCTCTGTCGAACCCTCTGTAGCACCCTCCCTAGGCGACGCCCGGGTTGCGCTCGCCGGGGAAGCCATCGGCCACCACGGCCGCCAACTCGGTCAGCGCTTCGCGGGTGGGGCGCCGCAACTGATCCAGAGCGATCTCCGCGCCCTCTTCCAGATGGGGGTCAAACGGTATCAGCCGCACCGCGCGGCAGCGCCGGGAGAAGTGGTCGACCACCTTGTTCATGTCGACCTTGCCGGTGCGTGACCGCACCGCGTTGATGACCGCGATCGAATTGCGCACCTTCTCCTCGTGACCGTGGGCGTCCAGCCAGTCCAGGGTCGCCGAGGCGGTGCGCGCGCCGTCGATGGATCCCGAACTGACGACGATCAGCAGGTCAGCCTTGTCCAGCACCGACGACATCACGGAATGCAATAGGCCGGGCCCGCAGTCGGTGAGCACCAGGCCGTAGAACCGATCCAGGATGTCCAGGGTGCGGGTGTAGTCGTCGGCGCTGAACGCATCGGAGATCGACGGGTCGCTGTCCGACGCAACGATTTCCAGCCCGCTGGGACCCTTCGACGTGTACCGGCGGACGTCGCTGTAGCGCTCGATGGTTCCGGCGTCGTGCAGCAGCTGGCGCACCGTGGCCGACGTCTCCAGCGGGATCTTCTGGCTCAGCGTGCCGTGGTCGGGGTTGGCGTCCACAGCCACCACCCGATCGCCGCGGATCGAGGCGAAGATAGACCCCAGCGTCGCCGTGATCGTGGTTTTGCCCACCCCGCCCTTCAGCGACAGCAGCGCCACCCGATAGGAACCGCGCAACGGCCGGTTGACCTGCGCCACCAGGTTGTTATAGCGGGCGGCCCGCGGGCTCTCCCCCAGGTTGATCAGCTGACCGGACAGCACATACAGCAGCCGGCGCCAGCCCTCCGACGGCGGCGGTTTGACGGGCCGCAGCAGCATGCCGGTGGACAGTTCCGGATAGGGCGTGTGCGGGACATGCTCCGGGCGGTAAGGGGTTTCTTGGCCTGTCAAGGGAGGCGCATCGGGCGCGCCGTTGTAGTAGGCACCAAAGGCGGTCGGGTCGACGCGCGGAATACCGGTGACGGGCGTGGGATCCCAGGGCGGCATGCCCGCCGGGGCCGCCGCCGTGGGCGGAGCCGTCTCCTGCCGCTCGGGCGCAGGCACCCGCCGCTCGGTGCGGAACCCGGCGAACGCCCGGGTCGGCGCTTCACCGGAATCCGCCGACGATTCGCCGGCCGGCTGCGCGGACGAGTCCGGGGACCGCAACTCGGTGGTCGGATGTTCGGGCGCCCCCACGCCTGGCTGGTCGGACACGTGCAATCCCCCTTGCTGCAGTTTTATTTGGGTCGGTCGCTAGCTGTCAGCCCACCCCGGCATAAGAATGCAGGCCCACGGTCACCAGGTTAACGAAGAACAAATTGAAGACCATGGCGACGAAGCCCACCACGTTGATCCACGCCGCCTTTCTGTCCCGCCAGCCCGCGGTCGACCGCGCGTGCAGATACGCCGCGTAGACCACCCACGCGACGAAGGAGACCGTCTCCTTGGGGTCCCAGCCCCAATACCTGCCCCAGGCTTGTTCGGCCCAGATCGCGCCGAAGATGACCCCGAAACCGAACACCGGGAACGCGAAGATCGTTGTGCGATACGCGATGCGGTCCAGGGTCTGGGCGTCGGGGAATCGCCGCACCACGCGTGCCAGCGTGCCTTCGGCGTCGGGGTCACCCAGCCGCGAGGTCCGCAGCAGAAACAGGATGCTGGCGATGCCGGCGACCAGGAACACCCCGGAACCGAGGCTGACCACCGACACGTGGATGGGCAGCCAGTAGGACTGCAGCGCCGGCATCACCGGGGCGGCGTTGGTGTAGAGCCAGCGCCCGGAAACGGTCAGCAGGATCAGCACCGGCAGCAGCAGGAAAACCCACAGGGGGCGGTACTGCGGGCGGCGCAGCACCACGGCGCCGGCCACCAGCCCGCAGAAGCAGGTCAGGTTGATGAACTCGTACATGTTGCCCCACGGCACCCGCACGGTGGCCAGGCCACGCAGCACGATGCAGGCCAGCAGGAGTCCGATGCCGAGATAGAGCACCGCTAGCCCGGCCCGCCCGACGCGTTCGTCGAAGGGCCGTTGCGGGGCGTCGTCCACGATGCCGGGGCTCGCGCTGTCTGCGGCGACCGAACCGGCCAACACCTGCGCGCGGTGGTCCGCGCGGCGGCCGCCGGCTCGGTCGGCTCGGTAGGCCAGCTCGACGGCCAGCAGCAGCAACGCGACGACCAGGGCCACCACCGCCGAGGTGAACGCCCAGTCGGAGTAGCGCGCCAGGCCGACGTTGACGTGCAGCGTGTTCATGTGACGTCCACCTGAGAACTCCTTCTGGACGCTGGCTCGCCCAGTCCGTCAAGCAACCGCTGGGTCAATCGCTCGAACTCGTCGCCCCACCCGGAGTTGTCGGTGCGCGCCAGCCCGCCCAATTCGACGTTCACGGTACCGGCCGCGTCGTCGCCGGCCTCAGTGAGCCTGACCCAGACCCGGCGCCGGCGCACCAGCAGCGACACCAACAGCCCGGCCATCATCGAGATGGCGAAAACCAGCACCCATCTCTGGCCTGGGTCGTGGGAGACCTGCAGGTTCACGAATGGCACGGCGCCGTCGAATCGGACGACGGTGCCCGCCGCCGGGCCGTGGTCGATCCTGACCTCTTGCCCGGCGCGCAGGTTGACTCTGACTTCCTTGGTCAGGCGGCCCTGCTGGATGAGCCGCGGGTCGAGGGTGAACAGCGATTGGGGCCGGCCGGTGTCCAGGCCGGTGTCGCCGCGGTAGATGTCGACGGCGACGGCGGGGGCGTTCAGCGCCGGGAACCGCGACGACAGCAGCGTGCCGTCCAGCTGCTCGGTCGGCGCCAGCAGGCCCTGGATCGCGATCTCGTGTTGGCGGCGCTCGGCTGGATTGGGGTAGCTGCCGGCGGGCGGGTCGATGCGCACCACGCCCGACGAGAGCAGGGTCAGCGGGTTGTCGGGTCGCCATTGCACGGTCGACGTGCGCGTCTGCCCGTCCGGGAAGGTGACCGTGAAGGTGGGCGCGTAGCCGTGGCCCTGCAGGTACACCCGGTCACCGCCGACGCGCAGCGGGTGGTTGACCTCCAGGCGGTAGGGCCGCCAGCTGTTGGCCGCCAGGTCGCGGCCGGCCTGATAGTCGATGTCGGCGGCGAACGAGGTGGCCTGCCCCGACTGCAGGTAGTGCGCCTGAAAGTCGTTGACCCGGATGCACATTGGGTGCAGCGACGTGCCGTCGACGGTGTTGCCGGCGCGGAAAGAGTCGAACGCCGCGGGCGACGCCGAGCAGAAGCCGGGGCCGCCGTCGGCGATGACGATCACGTTGCCCTCGTAGCCGAACAGCTTGCCGACGGCCACCGCGACCAGCAGGCCCAGCAGCGAGAAGTGGAAGACCAGGTTGCCGAATTCGCGCAGATACCCCTTCTCGGCCGACACCTCGACGACTTCGCCTTCATGCCGGATGGCCGTGCGCCAGCCGCGCAGCCGGCGGGCGACGGTGTTCGCCAGCCTGTTCAGCTCCGCGGGCCCGGCGACGATCCGGGTTTCGGCGTGCTTGGGCAGCCGGGCCAGGTTGCGTGGGGCCGCGACGGGGGTGGCGCGCAGGCTGCGGGCGTGCTCGATCGTCCGGGGGGTGAGGCAGCCGACCAGCGACACGAACAGCAACACGTAGATGGCGGTGAACCAGAAGCTGGAGAACACGTTGAAGGCCTGCAGCCGATCGAGCCACGGACCGATCACCTTGTGGGTGGCCAGGTACTCGTCGACCTTGCCCGCGTTGAGGTTTCGTTGCGGCAGCAGCGCACCGGGTATCGCGCCGAGCGCGAGCAGGCACAGCAGCACCAGCGCGGTGCCCATCGACGTCAGCGCGCGCCAGGTGTTGCGTGTCCAGGCGAGGAGTTGCCTCAAATCGGCAGCCTCACGTCGGAGACGAACGCGTCGCGCAGCCAGGAGACGAAGTCGTTCCACACCCCGGTGACCAGTAAGGCGCCGACCGCGATCAGCAGCGCGCCGCCGAAGATCTGGATGGCCCGGGTGTGCCGGCGCAGCCAGCCCAGGCCGGCCACCGCCCCCGCCGAGCCGAACGCCAACAAGACGAACGGAATCCCCAGTCCCAGGCAGTAGGCGATCACCAACGCGATGCCGCGCGCCACGTTCGCACCCTCGGTGGCCGAGGCGACGGTGATCACGCCGGTCAGCGTCGGCCCGAGGCACGGCGTCCAGCCGAGCGCGAACACCGCGCCCAGCACCGGCGCTCCGGCCACCGTCGTGAACCGGCGCGGGCTGAACCGGGCCTCGCGCTGCAGCACCGGGACGAGGCCGACGAACACCAGCCCCATGACGATGGTCAGCACGCCCCCAACCCGTTGCAGCGCAAGCTGATTGGTGATCAGCGTGGTGGTCATGCCGAGGACCGCGACGGTGCCGAGCACGAAGACGGCGGTGAACCCGGCCACGAACAGGGCCGCCGACCCGGCGACCCGCCACCGGGCGGCCGGCGGGGCTTTGACGCCGCCGGGCCCAGGCTGTTCGTCCACCCCGGCCTCGCCCACCAGGGCGGCCAGGTACGACAGGTAGCCCGGCACCAGCGGGACCACGCACGGCGAGGCGAACGACACCAGCCCCGCCAGCAGGCACACCCCCAGCGCCACCAGCAGCGGCCCGGCGGCGGCGATCTGGGTGAACCCGTTCATCGTTCCTGCGCCACGCGCTGGACCACCGGCCGCAGGTCGTCGGCCAGCAGCTCACGCAGGAACACCGCCGCGACCCGGTGTTGGCGGTCCAGCACCACAGTGGACGGGATGACGGTGGTGGGGTACTTGCCCCCGAAGGCGATCAAGGTACGC
Source organism: Mycobacterium sp. SP-6446 (assembly GCF_001954045.1). Taxonomy (NCBI): domain Bacteria; kingdom Bacillati; phylum Actinomycetota; class Actinomycetes; order Mycobacteriales; family Mycobacteriaceae; genus Mycobacterium; species Mycobacterium sp. SP-6446. The sequence goes on from NZ_MBEM01000111.1 coordinate 9,760, forward strand.
ATCGCCGGGTCGTAGATCGACGGGTAGGTCACGTGCCGGTCGTCGACGAAGTCCAGGGCGGCTTGGCGATTGTTGTCGCGCGCGTCGATGCCGAGGAAGGACACCCCGGAGCCGCGGGTGGCGTCGTACACCCGCTGCAGTTGATCGACCTCGGCCCGGCACGGCCCGCACCACTGCCCCCAGACGTTGACGACGACGACGTTGCCGGCGAAGGTTTGGTCGGCCAGCGAGATCGTGTGCGCCGGATCCGCGAGGTCCGGCCCGGTCAGCGGGCCCGGGCGGCCGCGGCTTGCGGGCGGGTCGTAGAAGATGTCGGTCTTACCGCCCGGCGACACGAATTCGAAGGTGCCGCCCTGGGCTACCGCGTCGCGGCCCGAGCAGCCGGCCAGCAGCATGGCGACCAAGCCAGCCACCACCGCCCCGGCCATCGCCAGCCACCGCACGCTCAAGAGCTCTCCGGCTGGAAGTATTCGACGTCGACCAGACGGTCGCCGTCGTAGACCAGCGTGGTCACCGAGGCCAGCCCGCATTCCCGCCGGCGCGGGTCGTGCCAGAGCCGCCTGCCGGTCAGGTGCAGCCGCAGCGTCCACACGGGGAGTTGATGGCTGACGCACACCACCTCGTGGCCGGCGCCGCGGGCCCGCGCCTTGTCCACCGCGGTTGTCATCCGGGCCGCGATCTCGGTGTACGGCTCGCCCCAGGACGGGGTGAACGGGTTGCGCAGCTGCCACCAAAACCGCGGGTCGCGCCAGGCGCCGTCGCCGGGGCCGACGCGCCGTCCTTCGAAGAAGTTGGCCGATTCGATCAGGTCGGGGTCGGTGTCGACGGGCAGGTTGTGCTTCGCGGCGATGGGCGCGGCCGTTTCCTGGGCCCGCTGCAATGGGGAGGAGATCACCGCGACGACGTCGCGGTCGGCCAGCGCGTCGGCGACCGCCTGCGCCTGCGCCCGGCCCGTGTCGGACAGGTGAAATCCGGGCAGCCGGCCATAGAGGACCCCGCTGGGGTTGTACACCTCGCCGTGCCGCACCACATTGACGCGGGTCTGCTCTGCCATCAGGGTCCGTCCTTCCGGGCGGCCGCTTGGGCGGCGGTCGGCAGCGCGGCGGCGATCCGGTCGAACGCGGCGTCGTCCAGAGCCGCCGAGACGAACCACGCCTCGAAGGCACTGCACGGCGGGTAGACGCCGGCGTCCAGCAGGGCGTGGAAGAACGGCGGAAACCGCCAGGTCTGGCTGGCGCGGGCGGACGCGAAATCGGTCACCGGGGTATCGGAGAAGAACACGCTGAGCATGCTGCCGGCCCGCGGAATCTGGTGCGGCACACCGGCTTCCGTCAACGCCTCGGAAAGCAGGCCGGCCAGTCGGTCGGCGTTGGCGTCCAGAGTGGCGTAGACCGCGGCGTCGGCGGTGCGCAGCGTGGCCAGCCCGGCGGCCATCGCCACCGGGTTGCCCGACAGCGTGCCGGCCTGATACACCGGTCCCAGCGGCGCCAGCCGCTCCATCACCTCGGCCCGCCCGCCGAACGCGGCGGCCGGCAGCCCGCCGCTCATCACCTTGCCGAACGTGAACAGGTCGGCGTCCACGGGATCGATTCCGTACCAACCACTTCGGCTGACCCGAAAGCCCGTCATCACCTCGTCGACGATCAGCAACGCATCGTGCTGGGCGGTGATCGCGCGCAGCGCCGCGTTGTAGCCCGGCGCGGGCGGCACGACCCCCATGTTGCCGGGGCTGGCCTCGGTGATCACCGCCGCGATCTGGTCGCCGTGCCTGGCTAACGTGTCGCGCACAACGTCAATGTCGTTGTAGGGCAACACGATTGTGTCGGCCGCGGCGGCGCCGGTGACCCCGGGCGAGGACGGCAGGCCCAGCGTCGCCACCCCGGAGCCAGCGTCGGCGAGCAACGCGTCGACGTGCCCGTGGTAGCAGCCGGAGAACTTGACGATCTTGGCCCTGCCGGTGAAGCCGCGGGCCAGGCGGACCGCGCTCATGGTGGCTTCGGTGCCGGAGTTCACCAGCCGGATCCGCTCGACCGGCGTCACCCGGCCGATGATTTCGGCGGCCAGCTGGGTCTCGGCCGGAGTCGGCGCCCCGAAGGACAGTCCGTTGGCGGCGGCCTTGGCGACGGCGTCGACGACGGCCGGGTGGGCGTGGCCCAGGATCATCGGACCCCACGAGCACACCAGGTCCACGTAGCGGTTGCCGTCGGCGTCGGCGAGCCAGCATCCGCGCGCCTCGGTGATGAAGCGCGGCGTGCCGCCCACCGCCGTGAACGCGCGCACCGGCGAGTTCACCCCGCCGGGAATGACCGCGCACGCATCGTCGAACAGAGCCGCCGAGGTCCTCACAGCCCCTCCAGTCTGAGGGGCGGCCTGGTCAGTGCTGCCCATGGCAACCAGTGTTCCAGCCTCCGCGCGCCGATCAACTACAGGGTGTAAGAGTTGGCTCCGCCACAATCGACTGGTGACTCGGGAGACGGCCGTCGAGATCGCCCGTGGCAGGGTTGCCGCGGTCCGCGACGACCCGGATGCGCGGCTGGCGCTGATGCGCGAGCTCTACGAAGTCCCGCGGCGGGTGGACCGGGGCCACCTGCCGTATCGGCTGGCGGCCTCGGCCTTTATGGGCTGGCAGCTGCGACGCGGGCTGCTCAACCCGCCCGACGGGTCCGCCCCGGGCAGCCCCTGGTGGCGCGCGATGAACGAACGCCTGCTGTGCGACGGCTGGGAAGCCCGCGCCCTGGCGTTCGGGCATGCCGGCGATCCCAGCTCCCCCGCGGTCGCCGCAACACTCGAGTTCATCCGGCGCCCGTCCGCGCGGCGCTGGTACCGGGCACACAACATCAGCGTCGTCAGCGCCTACCTCGACCACCGGGATCTCGCGTCGCGCGAGTCCCGCGTCGAACGCTTCTTCATCAACCTGGTGCTGATGCGCGTCCTCTACGCCCACGCGCTGGTCGCCGCGCCCCGGCTCGCGCTCGGCTGGCTGGCGTTCGCGGGTCGGCCCCTCGGGGATCCGCGATTGGGCATGACCGGCATCTTCCTGTCGCTGTCCCGGGTGCTGCCCGACCGCTACCCGCTCGGCGACGACCTGGCTCCCTACCTGCGGGCCGAACACGGAGTGGCGCATCTGCTCGACGTCGGTGTCATCCAGCCCCGCGTCGAGCCCCTCTACGACTGGTCCGCCGGCGCCCTCGCCATTCCGGGGCTGCGGCGGCTGCTGGCCGACGGGACGCCGTGCTACGCGTGGCCCGCGGACGACCGGCAGCCGTGGCATCCGCCGCCGTCGCGGCCGGCTCGGCTGGCGCGCACGCTGGTGCCCGCGCCGCGCCGCACGGGTTGAAGTCGGCCGTCGGGGGCGAGTTGGATGGTGGCATGCAATTGCCACAGCGGCTCGCCCGCTTCAACCGTCACGTAACCAACCCCATTCAGCGGATGTGGGCCGGCTGGCTGCCGCCGTTCGCGATCGTCGAGCATGTCGGACGGCGCTCCGGAAAGCCTTACCGCACACCGGTGAATGCGTTCTACACCAGCGTCGACGGCAAGCCCGGGGTAGCGATCGTGCTGACCTACGGCCCGGATCGCGACTGGCTGAAGAACCTCGACGCGGCCGGAGGCGGCCGGATGCGCCGCAATGCCAAGACTTTCGGCATCACCGACCCGCGAATCGTCAGCAAGGCCGAGGCGGCCCCGCACGTGGAGGGCGCATGGCGGGCCGCTTTCGCCAGGCTGCCGTTCGAGCAGGCGGTGCTGCTCACGAAGACTGACTGACGGGACCGACTGACGGGACTGACTGAGCTACTCCCCTGCGCGCGCGGCGATTCGGCCGCGGGCCCGGGCGGCGATGTACAGGCCGATGACCACCGCCCACGACAGCAGCGACAGCCAGAGCTGACTGCGCGCCGAGCGGTCGAACGCCATCTGCACCAGCACCGCGGTGATCCCGGCGAGGGTGAAAACCGATAGCAACGGGAAGAGCCACATCTTCACCCGCAGCTTTTCCGGCGGTGTCCGGCGGCGCAGGATGATCTGTGACAGCGCGATCAGCCAGTAGACGAACAAGATGACGGCGCCCGACGAGTTGAGCAGGAACAGAAACACCGTGCCGGGCGCCAGCCACGCCATCACGACGCAGCCGAATCCGACGGCCGACGAAAACAGGATGGCGAGGTGCGGGACGCCACGCCGGCTCAGCCTGACCAGTCGAGCCGGAGCCTCATGCCGGTCGGCGAGGACGAACAACATGCGCGACGCCGTGTAGAGGCCCGAGTTCAGGCACGACAGCACGGCGGTGAGCACCACCGCGTTCATCACCTGACCCGCGGCGGGCAGACCCATGCGTTTGAGCGCGGCGACATACGGCGAGGCGCCCACCTCGACCGAATTCCACGGCAGGATCACGACAAGAAGAAAGACCGAGCCGACGAAGAAGACCGCGATGCGCGCGACGACCGATCGCGTCGCCCGCTGGACGGCGAGCTCGGGATCGCGGCTTTCGGCGGCCGCGACGGTGACGATCTCGGCGCCGACCATCGAGAAGATCACCACCACGATGGCTGCGAAGACCGCGCCCACGCCCTTCGGGAAGAATCCGCCGCGCGACGTGAGGTTGGAGAAGTCGGCGTGGTGGCCGGGGAGGAATCCCAGCGCGAACACAGTGCCGACGACGAGGAACACCGCGATCGTCGCGACTTTGATTCCGGCGAACCAGAATTCGAATTCGCCGAAGGACGTCACCGAAAACAAGTTCGTCGCCGTCATCAGCAGCATCAGGCACAGCGACAACAGCCACAGCGGCGCGTGAAACCAGTAGCCCAGCACCTTCCCGCCGGCGACCGCCTCGAAGCCGACGACGATCACCCAGAAGTACCAATACAGCCAGGCGACCGAAAAACCCGCCCAGCCGCCCAGCGCCCGCCCCGCGTAGTCGGCGAACGATCCGGTCGACGGGTTCGCGGCGGCCATCTCCCCCAGCATGCGCATCACCAGAACGATCAGCAGACCGCACAACGCGTACGTCAGGAACGCGGCGGGCCCCGTATCGCGGATCACCACGCCCGACCCGACGAACAGCCCGGCGCCGATCACCCCGCCGAGCGCGATCATGCTGAGCTGCCGTTGCGACAACCCTTGGCGCAGTTGCGTTGTGCTGGCCATGGTTAACCACAGCACATCGGTGGGCAGGGCGGCAATCGGGCCGGCCGGCGGCGCGTCAATGGGGTTCGTCGTCGTCTTGGCCGCGGAGGAATCGTTCGGGGTGATGAAATACGTTGGTTCGGGGTTGGCCGCGATCGAGGTGTGCCGGCGGTATCCATTCGGTGTGGCCCCTGGCGTTGGTGCGGGTGGTCCAGCCCTTTTCGACGAGCCGGTTATCGGGTCCGCAGGCCAAGGTGAGGTCATCGATGTCGGTGCGACGCGTTCTGGCCCAGCCGCGGACGTGGTGCACCTGGCTGTGGTAGGCCGGGGCGTCGCAGCCCGGCCTCGTGCACCCACGATCCCTGGCGTACAACATGATTCGCTGCGCCGGTGAGGCCGACCGCTTGGCGTGGTAAAGCGCCAGCGGTTTGGCGTTATCGAAGAGCGCCAAGTAGTGATGGGCGTGGCCGGCCCAGCGGATCACATCCGACATCGGCACCAGGGTTCCCCCACCGGTGAGTGCCTTGCCCGCGGCGGCCTCCAGATCCTGCAGCGTGGCCGTCACCACGATGGACACCGGCAACCCATTGTGCTGGCCCAGCACGCCCGAGGCGAACAGGGCGCGCAGCGCGGCCAGCAAGGCGTCATGGTTGCGTTGGGCTTGGGACCGGCTGTCGCGGCGCACCGCATCCTCGTCGGGTTCCTGGTCGACGACAGGGATTTCGTCCTCGGGGTTGCAGGCCCCGGGAGCGGCCAGCTTGGCCAGCATGGCCTCGATGGCCGCCCGCAACTCCGGTGTCACCATGCCGCTCAGGCGTGACATGCCGTCGAATTCCTGCCTGCCCAAACTGATGCCCCGCTTGCGGGCGCGTTCGGCGTCGCTGAACTCCCCGTCGGGGTTAAGCCAATCCATGATCCGCTGGGCGTATCGGGCCAACTCATCGGGGCGATAGTGGCTGGCCTGCTCCGCCAGATCGGCGTCCGCGGCCTCGCGGGTGCACACGTCCACCTCGGCGGGCAAGTGGGCGAAGAAGTCGCGGATCACCCGCACGTGCCCGTCGCCGATCAGCCCCGCCCGCTGGGCGCTCGCGGTCGCACTCAATCGCGGCGCCAACGGCTCCCCGGTCAACGCCCGCCGCGGCCCGAGGTCTGCGGCTTCGGCAATGCGCCGCGCCGCCTCGGCCTTCGTGATGCGCAGCCGGTCTGCCAGCACCGAACGCAGCGCACCGCCCAATTCTTCGGCACCGGCTTGGGCGCCGACTTGGTTGATCAGCGTGTGCTGCGGGGCCCGCAGCCGCCGCACCACCCGCTCCAGACGCTCGACGGCGCGCAACACCTCCGGGCTGGTGAACGCGTCAAAGGATAACTCGCACAAGCGATCCAGGTCGGCATCAAGCGCGTCGAACACCTCGACGATCTCCTCACGCGTGCTCGAACCCATACCGGCATGCTATGAACAGCCACTGACAAGAACCGCCGTCCTGGGACCACTGAAACCAAAGTGACACAAGGGATTACAACAAACTAGGAGCCTGTCCGCCACCGCGAAACCCGCGCGGCGCGAGGCGCGTTCAGAAATGCAAGTCGCGCTCGCGGATCAGCGCCGTGGCGACCACGCTGATCGCCGCCGTCGCAACGAGATACCCGCATGCCAGCCACGGCTTGCCACCGGCCGCCGCGATCAGCGCGGTGAGGATCATCGGGGTGACCCCGGAGGCGTAGATGCCGGACACCTGGTAGACGAACGACAAACCGGTGTAGCGGGTGCGCGTCGGATACAGCGCGGAGTACAGCGTGCCCTGCGCGCCGTAGAGCAGCGCGTGCACCACACCGAACACCACGACCATCGCCAGCCCGAACCAGAGCAGGTTCTTGGTTCCGAACAAGGCGAACGCGGGAAAGGCCGCCAGGCCGTAGCAGATCACGCCGGCGAGATACACCCGCCGCGCGCCGTAGCGGTCGGTCAGAACCCCCGATACGGGTAGCAACACCGCCATCAGCAGGGCCGCGATGGTCACCACCACCAGGACCGACACGCGGTGCAACCCCAACACGCCGGTGGCGTAGCTGATCGCGAACACACCCCAGGTGTTAAATGCCGAACCCTCCGCCCAGCGGGACAACAACCCGAGCACGGTGTTGCGCCGAGACCGCGGTTCGCGGACGATCTCGCGGATCGGCACGCTGGATGCGGCCTCGGCCTCGGCCAGCTCGCGGAAAGCCGGGGTTTCCTCGACGCGCAACCGGACCACGATGCCGATGGCGACCAGCACGATGCTCAGCAGGAACCCGATCCGCCAGCCGTAGGCGAGGAACCGTGCCGAACCCAACACGATCTGCAGGTACGCGAATATGCCTGTGCCCAAAGCCAATCCGAGCGCCAGGCCGACCTGGGGAACCGCGCCGAAGCGACCGCGCCGGTGTCCCGGGCTGTGTTCGACGGCCAGCAGCACCGCGCCGGCCCACTCGCCGCCGAGCGCGAAGCCCTGCAGGATGCGCAGCACCAACAGCAGGATCGGTGCCCAGGCACCGATCTGCGCCGCGGTGGGCAGCGCCCCGATCAACGCCGTCGCGCCGCCCATGATCAGCATCGTCAACGCCAGGCTGCGCTTGCGTCCGATCCGGTCGCCGATGTGGCCGAACACCAGCCCGCCGATCGGGCGCATGACGAACCCGACGGCGAACGTCGCGAACGCCAGCAGGGTGCCGACCAGGGAGCTGGCGTCGGGAAAGAAGACCTTGTTGAAGACCAGGCCGGCCGCGGTGGCGTAGAGGAAGAAGTCGTACCACTCGACGGTGGTGCCCAGCAGGCTTGCCGCGATGACAATGCGCAGCCGCCGTCGTCGCTGGACGTCGGATTCGTCGTGACTTATCGGCGCGGCGATCCCCGCGTCGGGCAACGTGGTTGCCATCGCTAGTGCGCCGATGCGATCGCGAACGGCGTCGTCGCGGCCGGCCGTGACTGTCGGCTGGGATGCTTCCACAGGCCCATCCGCTCCAGCAGCGGCAGCACGCCCTCGCCGAACCAGTAGGCCTCTTCCAGGTGCGGATAGCCCGACAGGATGAAGTGGCTGATGCCCAGCTGCGCGTACTCGGCCAGCCGCTCGGCGACCTCGGCGTGCGACCCGACCAGGGCGGTGCCCGCTCCGCCGCGGACCAGCCCCACCCCGGCCCACAGGTTGGGCCCGACTAACAGCCGGTTGGTGCTGCCGCCGTGCAAGTCCAGCATCCGGCGCTGACCCTCGGATTCGCTGCGCGCCAGGCTTGCCTGCACCCGTTCGACGTCCGCCGGGTCGACGGCCGCCAACAGCCGGTCGGCCTCCGCCCACGCTTCCTCGGAGGTGGGACGGCTGATCACGTGAATTCGCAAGCCGTATCGCAGAACCCGGCCGGCATCGACGGCCAGCGCCCGAATCCAGTCCAGCTTCTGCGCGACCGCCGCGGGCGGCTCACCCCAGGTGAGATAGATGTCGGAGTACTTGGCCGCCACCGGCCCGGCGGATCCCGACGATCCGCCGAAGAACACCGCGGGTATCGGGTTGGGTGGGTTGTTCAGCTGCGCGCCCTCGACGCGGATGTGGTCGCCGGCGAAGCTCACCGGCTCGGTCGAGGTCCACAGCTGGCGCACCACATGCAGGAACTCGGCGGTGCGGGCATACCGCGACTGCTTGTCCAGGAAATCCCCGTACGCGCGCTGCTCGTGCGGTTCGCCACCGGTGACGACGTTGAGCAGCAGCCGTCCATCCGAGTGCCGCTGGAAGGTCCCGGACATCTGCGCGGCCAGGGTCGGGCTGAGCAGCCCGGGACGGAACGCCACCAGGAACTTCAGCGTGTCGGTGCCCTCGATCAACGTCGCCGTCGTCAACCACGCGTCCTCACACCACAATCCGGTGGGCGTGAGCACCGCCTCGAAGCCGTTGTCCTCGGCGGCCGCGCAAATCTGGTGCAGGTAACGCAGCGTCGCAGGCCTGTCGCCGTGCATCGCGGTGCCGTGCCCGCCCGCGACCAGATTTCGGGAATCGCCGTAGGTCGGCAGAAACCAGTGAAATGCCAGGCTCATTCAATCCTCTTTCGGTCAGCCGTCGGCCCATGCACGAAAGCTTCATCGTGTAAAACCTCGGCGGGCTATGCGAGGGTTGAAACCGCCGAGATCGCAAGTGGCGGTGGCGCAAGTCGGCACAAAGTCGGCGGGGAAGGTAACCGCTTCGTGTCCGAGTGATCACACGAGATCACACAATGCTTCCAATACGGCGTGGCTCGGCCGGTAATACCCGCTCAGCGCGGCATCATTGCGACCATGCCTCACCTGACCCGTCGCGCCATCTTGCGAATGGGCGTCGGAGCCAGCGCGGGAGCCGCCGGAGTGTGGGCTTTGAGCGCCCTGCTGGATCCGCTCGAGCCGCAAGCCGCGATGTTGCCGCAAGCTCCCGCGCCGTTCGAGCCGTCGGCGGCGGGCAGCACCCTGTCGAACAAGCTCACCGGCTCGTTCATCTCCGCGGCCCGCGGCGGCGTCAAGACGAATTGGGTGATCGCCCTGCCACCCGGCCAGAACTCCCAAACCGGATCCCTGCGCCCGGTGATCGCCCTGCACGGCAAGGACGGCAACGCGAACATGGTGCTGGACTGCGGGGCCGAGAAAGCGCTCGCGCAATTGGTCAAGGAGGGCAAGCCGCCGTTCGCCGTGGTGGGTGTCGACGGCGGCAGCAACAGCTATTGGCACCGCAGGGCCGACGGCACCGACGCCGGCGCGATGGTGCTCGACGAGCTGCTGCCGATGCTGTCCTCGATGGGTTTCGACACCTCCCGGGTGGGCTTCATGGGCTGGTCGATGGGCGGCTACGGCGCGCTGCACCTGGGCGCCAAGCTGGGACCGTCGCGGACCGCCGGGATCTGCGCGATCAGCCCCGCGCTGTACACCTCGTACACCGGAAGCGCTCCCGGGGCGTTCGACAGTTACGACGACTGGGTGCAAAACAACGTGGTGGGGCTGCCGGCGCTGTCGCAGATCCCGCTGCGCGTCGACTGCGGCACCGGCGACCGCTTCTACTTCGCCACTCGTCAATTCGTCAACCAGCTGAAAAAGCCTCCCGCGGGCGGCTTTTCGGACGGGGGGCACGACATGGACTACTGGCGCGCGCAATTGCCCGGCGAACTAGCCTGGATGGCGACCTAGCCGAGACCGATGACGACCCCGCGGAACTCACCCCCACCCCGCCAAGTGGAGCGGGCGGTGAAGCGGACCGGATTTCGCCCGGACATCGAGGGTCTGCGCGCCGTCGCGGTGATTGCCGTCGTGCTGTACCACGCCGAGGTACCCGGTGTCACCGGCGGCTACATCGGCGTGGACGTTTTCTTCGTCATCTCCGGGTTCCTCATCACCGGGATCCTGTGGCGCGAGGTGACCACCGAGAACACCATCCGGCTCGGCCGCTTCTACGGTGCGCGAGCGCGCCGGCTGCTGCCCGCCGCGGCCACCGCCGGCATCGCCACCGCCATCGGCGCGGCCATCGTATTGCCACCGTTGCAGGCGCGAAGCGTCTTCGTCGACGGCGTCGCGAGCGCCCTCTACGTCGGCAACTACCGGTTCGCCCGGCAGGGCACCGACTACCTGGCTTCGAACCTGCCGCCCTCGCCGTTCGAGCACTACTGGTCACTGGGCGTCGAGGAGCAGTTCTACCTGGTGTGGCCGATGCTGCTCATCGGCACCGCGTGGCTCGTCCGGCGGGCACCACTGTTGCGCCGCCGCGCCTCTGAAGCCACGCCCTACGGGCTGGTGCTCGCGGTGGTGGCCGCGGCGTCGCTGGCGGCGGCCGTGCTGTGGACCCGGACGTCACCCGCGTGGGCGTTCTTCTCGCTGCCCACCCGAGCCTGGGAGCTGGCCGTCGGCGGGCTGGTGGCATTGACGGTCGGGCAATGGCGCCGGCTGCCGCTGCTGCCCGCGACGATCGTCGGATGCGGCGGCCTGGCCATGATCGTGCTGACCTGCACCCAACTGGGCCCACATACCCCGTACCCGGGCACCGCGGCGCTGCTGCCCGTCCTGGGCACCGCGCTGGTGATCGGCGGCGGCTGCGTCACCGGCAGCCTGGGGGCCGGCCGCGTGCTGTGCCGGCCGGCGATGCGGGCGATCGGCCGGATTTCGTACTCGTGGTACCTGTGGCACTGGCCGGTGCTGCTGCTGATGCCGCCGCTGCTGGGCATGCCCGCGGGATTGCCGGCCCGGCTGAGCGCGACCGTAGTCTCGGCCGGGCTTGCCGTGATCAGCCTGCACCTGGTCGAAAATCCCGGCCGGTTCGCGGCCGCCCTGCGCCGATCGGCGAGGAAGAGCCTTCTGGTGGCGGGCGGCGCCAGCGCCGTCACGGCGTGCGCGTGCCTGCTGCTACTGAACGTCATCCCGGTGCCGGTGGGTCACGGCACGGCCGCCCCGAAAGCGAACATCGTCGCGCTGCCCCCGGCGCCGGCGCCCGACGTCAGCCCGCAGGAAGCCGCGGTGCGCCAGGCCTTCGCGCAGGCGCGCGACGCGGTCGCCGCGTCCGCGGACCTGCGCGCCGTCCCGTCCAACCTGGACCCGTCGCTTGCCGACGCCCCGGCCGACAAGGCGGCGGTGTTCGTCAATGGCTGCACGCGATCCTGGCGTGACGTCGGGCAAGCCGAGTGCGCGGGCGGCGACGCGGCCGCGCCGACGACGGTGGCGCTGGTCGGGGATTCGCACGCCGCCATGTGGTACCCGGCGTTCCAACAGGTCGCCGAGCAACGGCACTGGCGGCTCGAGACGCTCGCCAAGGTGACCTGCCCGCTGCAGGATCTGCGCATCGTCAGCCCATATCTGGGCCGCGAGTACACCGAGTGCGAGCAGTGGCGCGGCGAGATCATGGCACGGTTGCAGGCCGAACGCCCGCGCCTGGTGGTGCTGAGCATGAGCCGGCGCTACGGCGCGGACTTCGGTTTCACGTCGTATGACGCGGGTTGGGTCGACACGTTGGGCCGCACCGTCAACCAGTTGCGCAACGCCGGCTCGACCGTCCTGGTCCTGGGGCCGGTCGCGGACCCGCGTTCCTCGGCGCCCGCCTGCCTGTCCGCGCATCTCGACGACGCCAGCGCGTGCGCGCCACCGCGTTTGGTCGCGGTCAACGGCGACGGCATCGCCGCCGAGCAAAAGGCTACGACCGGCGCCGGTGGCCATTACGCCGATCTGAGCGACCTGTTCTGCACCCCGGCCCGCTGCCCGATGATCGTCGGCAACACGTTGGTGTTCCGCGACGACAACCACGTGACGACCGAGTACGCGCAGCTGTTGACACCTTTGATGGGCGCGCTGGCCGACCGGGCGGTGGCCAATGGATGAGCCGCCAATGAACTTCTCATCGCAGTCGAACGTCGTATTAGTGAAGGGTTTTGGAGGTTTGGGGAGATGACTCCGCTGCTGCTGGTTTGCATAGCCGTTGCCACACCGGTCGTGGGAATCGGCCTGACGCACCTGCAATCGCGTCTGGAGCAATGGGACTACGACCGGCACGCAGAGGACTGAAGTCCGCGCCGCCGTATCCCGAACACCTTGTGCGGCAGGCGGTTTCGGCCGCCAGCCCGTCAATCACCTCGACAACTGCATGCGAATGAGCGGTGCGATCTTGTCCGCCAGGTACTGGTGCCCCGCGTCGTTGGGGTGCACGCCGTCGGGCCCGATCAGGTCGGGCCGGTCGACGAACCAGCGGTCACCGAGCGGATCGACGAACGCCGCACCCGCCGCGCGGGCCACGCCGTTGAGCACGTCGCGGATCATCAGCACGGAGCCCGGCACGTCGGCGGTCGGCCACGGCGGCCCGATCACCAGTAACCGCGCGTGCGGCGCAAAGCGGCGCGACAGGACGAAGGCGTTGCGGGCCCGCTCGGTCAGCAGGCCGGGATCGACGTCCTGGTCGTTGCGCGAGCCGAAGAACACGACCAGCGTGTCGTCGGGCTTGACCGCCCTGGCGGTCAGGTCCTCGAAGACACTGCCATGGTCGCCGGGGACGGCGTAGCCGGCTTTGCCCTCGGCCGCAACGTCGGGGGCGATCCGCAGTCCGCGCGCGCCAAGCGCCTGCCACGCGTGAGCGGTCCATGAATTCGGGCCCAGGCCGCCCTCGTCGGTGCCGGTGGTATAGGAGTCGCCGATCACCGCGACGCGGTTGAGTCGTGAATCAACGCTCAGCACGCCGTAGGCGCGTACGCGTGGCGGGCACGCCACGTCCGCGAAGCCCACGCCGGCCAGCAGAGCCAGACTAATGACGAACGTCGTCAGACGACTCACCACTACCTCCCCGTGAACGGCGTCCTCGTGTGCCGCATTCAGCAACGGAATCGTACGAGGAAACCGACGCGAAGCGGCGTCAACCCGCTGGTTAGCGGTCGCGGTTCGAGCTGAGGCCCCTAGAATCCCGGCCGGCCGCTACCGTGGCCGTATTCGAGAGCGTATGGGGCACAGCACCATTGGCGCATCGTGGCAATTGTCACACGGCGCGGGCCGGCACCGCTTCCAGCCCACCGTCGATCTGGTGGAGTTTGGCGGTCGGTTGCTCGGCGGGCTCGGGTTTGGTGTCCACGGCCCGGACGTCGACCATCTTGCGCATCCATCGGCGGGCGGGTTCTTCGACGAAGTGATACATCAGGGCCGAAATGCCCACGGCTATCGCGAACAGGCCGATGACGTTCCATTTCCACGGATTGTCCTGCGGCACGAGAGCGAATTGCTCGACCGTCCACCCCCACGACGTGTGCACCAGCTCATGCACCATGTACAGGCAGAACGAGATCTGCCCGCCGTACACCATCACCCGCGTCGACAGCAGCTTCGGCAGGCTGCCCAGGCCGATCGCCAGCGTGATCACCAGCGGTACGAACAGCACGTCGACCACCCCGCCGCTGTCGTTCTCCACGATCCCGCTGATCGGGTGCGCGGAAAACCAGTACAGGACGCCCACCATGGCGGCCAGGAGAAGCAGGGAGACATACCCAGCGATGCGCCGACCACGGTCGGTCAGCCGCAACCGGCGCACGGCGGCGCACGCCAGCGCGCCGGCGGTGAACTGAGTCACGATGCGCGGCAACCAGCTCCACGGCGTGTAGAAGTGGCCGCTGGTCAGCAACATCACCACCGGCGGCAACGACGCCGCGAACGCCAGCAGCATCAGGCTGCGCGCCCTCGTCGCCTGCTTCATCCGCAAGATCACCAGCACGAGGACACCGAACAGCAGGTAGGCCAGCCATTCCGCGCTGATCGACCAGGCCGGCCCGTCCCAGCTGGAGTCGTCGAAGAACGGCACGAACCACAGCTGCACCAGCAGGACCTGGCGCACGTAGCTGATCGCGGTGAGCTGAGCCGCGTCCGGCGACGGGACGTGCCCGACGTGCAGGGTGAAGATCACCCACAGCGCGGCCAGGTGCAAGGTGACGAGATAGACCGGCCATACCCTCGCCAGCCGCAGCCACAGGAAGTGCAGGGTGGCGCGCGCCGAGAACGATCGGCCCATGCGGTCGAGGTAGTTCCACGTCAGAACGAACCCACTGAGGATGAAGAAGAGGTCGACGCCCTGCGCGCCGCAGTTGAGCACCGGGGCGAGAGCGTCGCGGAAATCTTGCGAGGCGTCGCTGAGCATCGGGCGAAAGTGAAACAGCACCACCCATACCGCTGCGACGATGCGGAGTCCCGTCAGGGCCCTGATCTCGCCCCTGATCTCTGCGCCGCGCACGATGCTCTTTCCGTTGGGAGTCTGCTGTTTCGTTCGCCTGCTACTGCGGCTGACCGGGCGATTTCGCCCTTTTATTCGCCCCCCGACTGGCAACCGGCAGCTATGGCAGCGTAGCAGCGGGATCGCCGCGATGGCGGGACAGGACGTGGTGTGGCTGGCGGCGGAACGGTATCGAATTGGGGCCGCGCCGGGTGCCAATTGCCGGAAATCGCCGTTTTCGGCGTTGCCCGGTTCTCCGAAACCGCCCCGCCGGGCCCGTTATTTAGCAAAGAGTTAGACGCGGCTTTCGGTCTCCTTAGATTCTGCTGGTTTGGTTGGGGAACAGGGATAGTCGCGCTGCGTCCTTCGCAACGCCACGGGGAATGGGGCCGCTCATGACTCCACAGGGAAGCTGCACCTTTGACTGCGGTGGCGCCCAGATTCGGGCCCACTGCCGCTCCCTGGCGACGGTGGTGACCATCCGGGGGGAAATCGACGCCGTCAATGCCGATCGGGCGAGCAAGTACATCCGACGTTTCGTCGTCGGGCAAAATCCCGTGGTGCTAGATCTCAGTGACGTGACGCATTTTGCTCCGGCCGGCATCACGCTCTTGCAGATGCTCGACGAGGATTGCGACGCGGCCGGGACGGAGTGGACGTTGGTCGCGAGCCCGGCGGTAATCGACCTGCTGGGCGACGGCTGGGATGTGACGCGCTCGCTGCACGAGGCGCTGCACAATTTGGCCGATGCGATCGTCAACCGGCGTCAGCTAGTGCTGCCGCTGATCAAGAAGACGGCCTAGCGCCCCGCTCACGCCGCAGCCTGGCCAGTCCTATCACCGCCAGCACGCCGGCGGTGGTCAGCAGGACCAGGGTCAGCAGCAGCGCCTGAGGGTCGTAAACCAACGACGTGGTGAACGGCTGCCCTTCCGCGATGGGCGCGACGGCCACGGTGTGGCGCGCGTGCGACCAGCTCACCGCCGCGCCCGCGAGCGCGGCGATGGCCAGGACCAGTTCAAGCGGGGCCCGGTAGCGGGCGATCACAGCGCTGAGCCGGGTTCGTCGTCGCGATCGATGTCGCTGACGTCCGATCGGGCAGGCTCGACGCGCTCCTGGACCAGCGGGGTGAGGGCGGCCCGGAGGTGACGATGACGCCGCGCCCACGCCTGTGCGGTGCGGCCCCCGGTGAGCTTGAGGCCGATGCCCACCCGGCGCCGCGGCACGCCGACCAACTCGCCGAGCGCTCGCGACGACTGCCACTTCGCCAGCTCCTTGCCGGACGCTTCGTGATGCTCGGGTTCGGGATACACCTTGACGATTTCGCGGACCAGGATGGTTTCGGTGCCCTGGCGCAGGGCGTCTTCCGTCAGTTCGACCGAGACATGGATGCGCGCCGCCTTCACCTGCAACGCGACGAATGCCGACACCAGCACCAAGAAGATCGCCGGGACGACAAAGGACACCGGGGCACCGCTCCAGAGTTCGATCAGGAGCATGGCGCCCGCCGCCGCCGGGCCCCACGCCACCCACCACCAGCTGGCACCGGGTTCGTAGAACAACGGCTTCGGGTCGCTACCCCTCGCTGGTGTCTGTGATGTCAAAGCAAACCCATCCCGTTCCCACTTACGAAAGCCAACCGGCGGCGTCCGCGGCCCAGTACGTCAGCACGATATCCGCTCCCGCGCGCCGGATGCTGGTCAGTGACTCCAGGGCCGCGGCGCGCTCGTCGATCCAGTTGTTGGCGGCCGCAGCGCAAATCATCGCGTACTCCCCCGACACTTGATACGCGGCCACCGGCACCGGCGAGACGTCGGCCGCGGCGGCCAGCACGTCGAGATAGCCCATCGCGGGCTTGACCATCACGATGTCGGCGCCCTCGTCGAGGTCCAGCTCGATCTCGCGCAGCGCCTCGCGCAGGTTGCCCGGCTCCTGCTGGTAGGTGCGCCGGTCCCCGGACAGGCTGGAACTCACCGCCTCGCGGAACGGGCCGTAGAACGCCGAGGCGAACTTCGCCGCGTAGGCCAGGATCACCACGTCGGTGTGGCCCGCGGCGTCCAGGCCGTCGCGGATGGCGCCTACCTGTCCGTCCATCATTCCGCTCGGACCTACGACGTGGGCACCCGATTCCGCTTGTGCCACAGCCAGTTCGACGTAGCGGGCCAGGGTGGCGTCGTTGTCGACCCGGCCGCGCTCGTCGAGGACGCCGCAGTGTCCGTGGTCGGTGAACTCGTCCAGGCAGGTGTCGGCCATCAACACGGTGGAGTCACCGAGATCTTTGGCGAGGTCGCGCAGCGCGACGTTGAGGATGCCGTCGGGGTCGGTGCCGGCCGAGCCGGCCGCGTCCTTGTCCTGTTCGCGGGGAACACCGAACAGCATCAGCCCGCCCACCCCGGCCGCGACGGCATCTTGCGCGACCCTGCGCAGCGAATCCCGGCTATGCTGAACAACTTTCGGCATGGACGCGATGCCGCGCGGTTCGTCGATACCGTCGGCGACGAACATCGGCAGCACCAAATGCCTTGGCTCCAAGGATGTTTGCGCCACCAAACGTCGCAACGCGGGGGTGGAGCGGAGCCGGCGCGGGCGCTGCCGCGGGAAGGCCATTGGCTAGCGCCTGCGGCTCTTCTTGCGCGGCGGTGGCAGCGCGCCCTCGGCACGCAACCGCGCGGCGTGTTCGGCCAGCGCGTCGACCAATGGGCCGATCGCGGCGGTGTCGGGCTGGACATCCACCCGCAAGCCGAATTCGGCGGCGGTCTCGGCGGTTTTGGGGCCGATGCAGGCGATGATGGTGCGCGCGTGCGGCTTACCCGCGATGCCGACCAGGTTTCGCACGGTGGAGCTGGACGTGAAGCACACCGCGTCGAAGCCGCCGGTCTTGATCATCTCGCGGGTGGCCGCCGGCGGCGGCGCGGCGCGCACCGTCCGGTAGGCGGTGACGTCCTCGATCTCCCAGCCGCGCTCCCGCAGTCCCTCGGCCAGCGTCTCGGTGGCGATGTCGGCACGCGGCAGCAGGACACGGTTCACCGGGTCGAAAACGCTGTCGTAGGGCGGGAAGTCGTCCAACAGGCCGAGCGACGATTGCTCCCCGGCCGGCACCAGTTCGGGGCTGATCCCGAAGGCCCGGACACGGTCGGCCGTCGACTCGCCGACGCAGGCGATCTTGACCCCGGAGAACGCTCGGGCGTCCAGACCGAACTCACCGAACTTCTCCCACACCGCGCGCACCGCGTTGGTGGAGGTGAAAACGACCCACTGGAAGCGGCCGTCGACCAGACCCTTGACGGCGCGCTCCATCTGCGCGGGGCTGCGGGGCGGCTCCACGGCGATCGTCGGCACCTCGATCGGCAGCGCGCCGTACGAGGTCAGCCGCTCGCTCATCTCGCCCGCCTGGTCCTTGGTGCGCGGCACCAGGACGGTCCAGCCGTACAGTGCGCGGCTCTCCCACCAGTTCAGCTTGGCCCGGCTGCTCACCGTCTTGCCGATGGTCACCACCAGCGGTCCGGTCAGCGGACCCGCGGGGTCGGTGGCGCCCAGCACGGCCGAGTCGGTCAACCCGTGCAGCGTCGTTTCCACCGAGCGCTGCTGGCAGGTCGTGCCCTGGGCGGTGACCACGCACGGCGTGGTCTCGGCGAGCTCGTGCTCGATCAGGGTGCGCGCCGCATCGGCCAGATGCGAGGCGGTGGCCTGCAGGATCAGTGGCCCGGGAGCCGCGGCCAGCGCCTCCCAGTCGACGTCGCCACGGACGTCGGCCACGGTGTGCGCCGAGCCGAGCGGCAGTCCGGCGTACGTCGGGACCGCGCTGGTGGCGGCCAGGCCCGGCACGATCTCGAGGTGCAGGTGGCTGCGCGCGACGGCGTTCACCTCCGTGATGACCGCGTCGACGGTCAGCGGGTCGCCCGCCACCAGCCGCACCACGTCGACGCCCGAACGGGCCTCGGCGGTAAGCATCTTGGCGACTTCGGCGGGCTCGCCCAGCGCCGGGCGGACGTCGGGACCACCCGGCAGCACCGTTGGCGCGCCCTGCGCCGGGTCCTCGCCGGCGGCCTCGTCGCCCTTGCCGGGTGCCGGATCAGCGGGCGCCGGGCCGGAGACCGGCGGCAGGTCCTGGCCGATCAGCGCCAGCACCGCCTCGGGCACGTCGGGATCGGTGAACACCAGTGCCGCGTTCGCCAGTACCGTGGCGGCCCGCGTGGTCAGCAGTCCGGGGTCGCCTGGACCGGAGCCCACGAACGTGATGCGGCCCGGCCTCGGCTTACGCCCTCGCGTCGTCATTGTCGCTCCCACTCAATTTCCTCGCGCGGGGTCTTGCCGCGCTCCCCTCATCAGCTCTCGGGCGCCCAGCTCGAACAGCTCCGCAGCCACCGAGAGCCCCAGCTCCCGTGCCCGACCGGAGGTGCCAATGCCGGACGCGCGGATCACGTCGGATCCGTCCAGCGCCGCCACACAGCCACGCAGCGACAGCTCTTCGAAGACGCGGTTTTCGTCGTCGATGGACTCGACCACTTCCGCGATCGCTCCCACCGGCGCCGAGCACCCGGCTTCCAGTTCGGCCAGCAGGGCTCGCTCCGCGGTGACCGCCGCGCGTGTGTCGGCATCGTCCAATTCCGCCAGCACCGCCGCTAACTCGTCATCGGCGCGGCACTCCACGGCGAGCGCGCCCTGAGCCGGTGCTGGCAACATTTGCACCGGCTCTAGCGTCTCGGTGACATCGCCGAGGCGGCCCAACCGGGCCAGACCGGCCCGGGCCACGACGACGGCGTCAAGATCACCACTACTTACCCTGTTCAACCTGGTATCTAGGTTGCCTCGTAGGGGGCGGATTTCCAAACCGAGACCCAATGCTCTAAGCTGTGCGGCCCGCCGCGGGGAGGACGTGCCCACCAGCGAACCGGTCGGCAACTCGGCGAGCACCAGTCCGTCGCGTGCCACCACCGCGTCGCGGGGGTCGTTCCGTGGGGGTATCGCGGCCACCACGAACCTGGGATCCTCGGCCGTCGGCAAATCCTTGTGCGAGTGCACGGCAGCGTCGACGCGCCCGTCGTCGATGGCCTCACGCAGCGCGGTGGTGAAGGCGCCGACGCCGAGACTTTCGATGGGCGCCGACGACCGGTCGCCCGCGGTGCTGATCGTCACCAACTCCGCGGGGTGGCCCTTGGCGATCAGGGCGTCCCTGATGCCGGCGGCCTGAGTGGTGGCCAGCAGACTGCCCCGCGTGCCGATCCGGATCACGTGTGCCAATCGGCTACTCGGCAGGCTGCTGCGGGGTGCCGGCATCGAATCCGGTTGACACCACTGGCAATTCGCCCGCTGCGACGGCGTCGACAGCGGTCTGGTCGAGTTCGAACAGCTCTCGCAGCGCCTCGGCGTAGCTGTCACCGCCGGGGGCGCTGGCGAGTTGTTTGATGCGCACAGTCGGCGCATGCAGCAGCTTGTCGACCACCCGGCGCACCGTGCGGGCGACTTCTTCGCGCTGGGCGCTTTCCAGGCCGGGCAGCCGGTTTTCCAGCCGCAGCAGCTCGGCCTCGACGACGTCGGCGGCTCGCTGGCGCAGCGCCGTCACCGTCGGGGTGACCTCCGCCATCCGCTGCCCCGCCAGGTAGGCGGCGACTTCGGCCGCCACGATGTGCCGGGCCGCGTCGACGTCGGCCGCCGCCGCGTGGGCGGAAGGTTCGTGCTGGACGCGCTCGACGTCGACGACCCAGACGCCGGGCAGTCCGGCTACCGCGGGATCGACGTCACGCGGCATACCGAGGTCGCAGATCACCAGCGGGTGGGTTGTCTCATCGACAATCGAGCGGCGGGCGGCGGCAAGCGCGTGGTGCACGTCGGCCAGCGAAACCACCGGGCTGACCGCCCCGGTACAGCTGACGACGACGTCGGCCTCCGCCAGTGCGCCGGGCAGCCGGTCGAGGGGTAGCGCCTCGGCCTTGGCGCCGGATTCGCGGATCTTGCGCACCAACCGCTGCGCCCGCGACAACGACCTGTTCACCACCAGGATGTGCCCGATGCCGGCGCGGGCCAGGTGGGCCGACGACAGGGCGCCCATCGCCCCCGCGCCGATCACGACGGCGGTCTTGCCGGTCAGTCCGCCCAGGTTGCGTTCGGCCATGCCCAGCGCGACCGAGACCACCGAGGCGCCGGCCGCGTCGATGGCGGTTTCGGAATGCACCCGCTTGCCGACCGACAGGGCCCGCTGCGCCAGCTCGTGCAGCACCCGCCCGACGGTGCGGTTGGTCTCGGCGGTGGCGTAGGCGCGGCGGACCTGGCCGAGCACCTGTTGCTCGCCGACGACGGCGGAATCCAGGCCGCTGGCAACGGCGAACAGGTGCTCTACGGCGGCCTCGCTGTAGCGCACGTAGGCGTACTTGGTCAGGTCGCCCATCGACATGCCGGAGTATTCGGACAGCACCTGCCCGATGACCGCCAACCCGCCGTGGAAAGCGTCCACCACCGCGTAGACCTCGACCCGGTTGCATGTCGACAGCACCATGGCCTCGGTCACCAGGGGGGACTGCAACACCCGATCGACGATCTTGATCTGGTCGGCATCGTCGATGCTGAGTTGTTCCAGGACGGAAACCGGCGCACTGCGGTGCGAAACTCCGAAAAGCAGGATGCTCACGGCAGCATCACCTGGCCAGCTCCCTTGCTTCCTCCAGTAACTGAACTGGTGTCCACGGTAAACGTTTATCAGGTGGGCTACCAAATAATCGCCCGGCGCCTAAGGCCGGGCAGCCCGCACCCTCACCGGGCTAGATCGGCACGAAGTCTGGGCTCATCGATCTCCCAGTAGCTGTGTTCGCTGCCGTCCAGCAAGATCACCGGCAAACGATCGCCGAACTCGGCGCGCAGCTCGGGCCTGCCGGCCGACGCCGCGGCGTCGACGTCGGTCGTCGAAAGGTCGAAGCCCAGCTCACCAGCCAGTTCCGCAAGCCGGGCGTGTACCCGCGCGCAGATGCTGCACCCGTGGCGGGTCAGCAGTTCCACCTGCGGCCGAGGTGCGGGCTCGGACATGGACACCAGTGTGGCACCGGCCCGGGCGGTGAATTGTGGAGGCGCCCGCAGATGATTAGGTTTCGGCTGTGGCCGCTGACGACAATCTGCGTGTAGATCCCCAGGTGATGCAGGGATTCGCGCAAAGCCTGAGCGGTGCCGCCGAGGATCTGCGGAGCCGGCTGGCCGAACTCGACGGTCAGGTCGGCGAGATGCTCGGGGGCTGGCGCGGCGCGTCCGGCGACGCCTACGGCTCGGCTTGGCAGATGTGGCACCGCGGCGCCACCGAGGTGGAGCTGGGCTTGTCGATGCTGGCAAAGGCGGTTGCCCAGGCCGGCGGGGGTTATCAGCAGAACGAGGCCGGCTCGGCGCAGGCGTTGCGGGCGGTGCGCAATGGCTGACGCGTTTCAGGTGGATCCCGACGCGCTGGCCGACGCGGTCGAGCGGATGTCTGAGTTTCAGCGCTACGCCGAAAGCATGCTGTCCGAAATCGATTCTCTGGTAGGCAATTTGCACGCGACCTGGACGGGTGAAGGCGCGACGGCTCACGCCGAGGCGCACCGGCACTGGACGCATGGTGAGGCGGTGATGCGTGAGGCGCTGTCCCAGCTGCGAACAGCCGCGCATACCGCGCACGGCAACTACACCGGCGCCATGGCCAAGAATTTGAGCATGTGGTCGTGAGCTAATGGCGCCGCTGGCGGTTGACACCGCGGCCCTCGATAGCGCAGGCGCCGAGGTGGTGACGGCAGGCGAGGGTCTGGGCTCGGTGATCTCGACGTTGACGGCGGTGCTGTCCGGGTGCGCAGGGATGGCCGGCGACGATCCCGCCGGCGCGGCGCTCGGCCGCAGCTACGACAGTTCGGCGGCCAAGCTCGTCCAGGCCATGGTGGTCACGCGAAACGGCTTGTGCGGTCTGGGTGTTGGCGTGCGGATGTCGGCGCACAATTACTCGCTGGCCGAAGCGCAGTCGGACGTTTCCGGCCATGGCAGCCCGCTTCCGGCGCCTCGATCGACGGGGCCGATCTCGGCGGGCTCCCCGCCCTCGTCGGTCGGAACCGGCGACGGCGCCCCGGCAGGCTGGGGATGGGTCGCCCCGTTCATCGGGATGATCTGGCCGAGCGCGGATTCGGGGATGTTGCGCGCCGCGGCCGCAGCCTGGAGCGCGGCGGGCACACAGTTCGCGGTCGCCGAGATCCTCGGGACGGGCGGTCCGATGGGAGCCATTCGCGGCCAACAGATCCCGGAGGGCCCGGCCATCGATCGCGCGTTCACCGAGGCCTACAGCAGCACCACCGGCATCGTGCAGCAGTCCCAGAAGATCGCCGCCCAACTCAGCGATTATGCGGCGAAGGTCGATCAGGTGCACGCGGCGATCCTGGATCTGCTGGCCCGCATCTGTGATCCGATGACCGGGATCAAAGAGGTCTGGGACATTCTCACCGACGAAGACGAAGACGAGATCAAAAAGATCGCCGACGACATTCGCACGGTGGTGGACCGGTTCACCGCGGAGGTCGATGCGCTGCGCGCCGAGATCGCGGCCACCGTGCGTGAGGCGGAAACGATCCTTACGACGATGGGCGACTACGCCTCGCGGGAGTGGGATCAGTTCCTGCACGGCACCGACGTCGGCCGAGCCATCAACCAAGTGGGGCAGTACGCCAAAGGCGTGTATTCGGAGGCCGGCGGATTCGTCAAGGGGCTCTACGACATCAGTCAACTGCGACTGCTGTTCGACCCGGTGGGCTATGCCAGAGACATGGGCGGGATGGTCCAGGGCTCTCTGCCGCTCGTCGGATTGGGCCCTGACCGTGGGCCTGGCGTCGTGGAGTCGTGGAAGCAGCTCGGTAAGGGCCTTGCGCATTGGGACGAATGGAAAACCAATCCCGCGGAAGCGGCCGGCAAATCCGTGTTCGACCTCGTGACGTTGGCCCTCCCGGGGGGGCCGCTCTCGAAGATTGGCAAGGTGGGCCACGGCGCTCTTGATGCGCTAGGACGCTTAAAACCGGGAGAGCTTCCGAAACCCCCGTCCATCAAGCCGCCCACGGTTGAGCCGCCACGGGTTGAGCCGCCAACCCCCAAGCCGCCAGAGCCGGGCCCGAAGCCGCCGGAACCTGGTCGCCCCGCCCCCGCTCCGCCGGGCAAGCCGACACCGCCGCCTCCCGGATCTCCGCTACCGCACGGCCCGACGGAATCCCGCCCGCCTGTCGAGCCGCCGCATGGGGGTGAGCCGCCGAAACCGACTTCGCCGCCGCACGAGTCCCCCACGCAGGTGTCGGCACCCGCAGAGGGCAAGCCACCGCCCCACGGGTCCGGCGCGGCGCCGGCGGCCGCGCCGGCAGAACGCACGCCGCCCCACCCACCGCCGCACGAGCGCGTCCCTGCCGCAGTGTCAGCCCCGGCAGCCGGGGCTCCGGCCGAATCGGTTCCGAGCGCCGCGGTCCCGTCGGCGTCCGCGCCCGCGGCTTCTGCGCCTTCGCTGCCCGAGCCGCATCTGTCGTCGCCATCTTCTGCCGCGGCGGGGGGCCTTCCTGCCGAAGCGCCACCGCCATTTGGAGGGACACCCCACGGCGGAGAACCCGGAGCTCACCCACCCGAGCCACCAAAGCCCGGCGACGGCGCGCCACGTCAACCCGGCGACGGCGATGCACCAGCTGGGTCACACCCACCGGACGATGCCTCGCCTGCCGACGATCCCGCGCACGAGCATCAACCTGGACACACAACGCCGTCGGATTTGCCGCCATACCGACAAGCGCAGGTAGCACTCGCCGAATCACCCGAGCAACTCGTACGCGACCTCGTCGAACACGGCTGTCCGCGGGATATCGCCGAATCAGCGTTGCACAACCCGTATTCGGGAATGAACGCCCAGGAGATCCTGAATCAATTCTGGGACCCTGCGAAAGCGACGTGGAAATGGCCAGAAGCTAATGGATTCGCGGATGGCAAATGGGAAACGGCCCGCAGCATTCCAAAAGAAGCCTGGCTCGATAGGATCGGAGAGGTCAGCGGCGAAAGAGGCGACTTTATGGGCACGGTCGGCGACAGTTATCCTCAACGCGGCCTGGCCCCCGGTTCATCCGGCGATTACAATCGCTTTCACGGCACCGGCAAGGAATTGCCCGATGGTTGGGAAGTCAGATACGGAAAGGTCGCGGAAGCGTTCGGCCAGCCCGGCGGTGGAACTCAATGGGTAGTCGTGGACAAGGACGGTCAAATAGTGCTGATCAAGTTCTTGATCGACGAAGGTTATTTGGATTGGGGATAGCGCTGATGCCAAAAGGAAAGTTTCGAGGGTGAAAATGGAAGTTGGCGGTCCCGTTGCGGGAAACGACCGTACCGAGGCAAATCGTTACTACGAGCTGTGGCGCAGGATTGCCAACTTCGCCGGTAACGGCCCGTATGACGAGGCTGTCTGGGAAAATGATCGCCTGTACCTTCGTTCCGACTATTCGGAAAAATTGAAAGAATGGCCTAAGTGGGCGGAGCTCGGCGACTGGGCGGCATGGATCATCGCGCCGAAACCTGACGGCTATATCCGAGTACTAAGTTCGCTAAAGCATGAACGCGATGCTGAGCGAACTGAGCGGGTAGAAGTCATGTTCTCCCGTTTTTCGGATGCCACTAAATATGTTATTTTGCGAATCGGTGACAGTATCCGTAGCCGTAGCGACATACGGTTAAGAACGCTATTCGTCAACTGGGAGGCGCGCGGGCTGGATTCGCGGATAAGAGTCCAGCCGGCCAGCGGAGAGGTCATCGACCTCTTAACTACCGAACGGCCAACCCTCGAAAAGGACTATGCGGAAAAACATCTCAAGAGCTACGTACTAGACGAGGATGCGAACTCTTACGGATTTGCATTAGATTCCGAACAACCGAGGATGGAAGTCCTCGCTCTATCGTTCGAGGAGCTGACTGCGGCATTGCTCGACGGGATGCCGGAAAGCATCACTTCGCAAGTCGCGCTGTGGCGAGAGTAGCCGCGCGTTTGGAACATGGAATGCAGCGCCGGCAAGCAACGGAGAGGCGTAAACCGAGGATGACGATTAGACGCGAACACAGCGCCAGGCACCCCGGCCGTCAGGGCTGCCCTTTCAGCGAGCCCGTGCGTTTGTCGGGAGTGTAAGCGACGCACGCAACGCCGCGGTCGTGAGACCGATCCCATGTTTCAGATGTCGGATACGCGACCTTTATCTGTACGTTCGAATCCTGTTGTGCTCTCTGCGAGTAATTCGGTAACGCGTCCGAGCACTTGTTCGCGTACTCATCGATGATCGATCGGCCAGGGTAAGGCCCGTCGGGAACTGTGAATACCGCGTAGACCTCCGCGGTGTGGGGCTGGTCGCAGCTTATGGTGTCCACCGATGAGACATTTTTGCCTTGCGGAGTGTTGACCAGGCACTCACCGACCTTCACGTCTGTTATCGCCTCACTAGTACCGGGCGACAGCACAGCGAAAACGATGGCGACACTGTAGAGCACCACATACACCGCCGAGGCCACCATTCCCGCG
This sequence comes from Mycobacterium sp. SP-6446, assembly GCF_001954045.1. NCBI lineage: Bacteria > Bacillati > Actinomycetota > Actinomycetes > Mycobacteriales > Mycobacteriaceae > Mycobacterium > Mycobacterium sp. SP-6446. Next base: position 36,109 of record NZ_MBEM01000111.1, read on the forward strand.
ATCGCCAAGCCGCGACCGCGTTGACCACGGCGCTTGATCTGGGAGAGCGCGATGATCCCGAAGGTGACGCTCAGCAAGGCACCACCCAGGACGCCAAACACCAGCGATGCGATAGCGAAGCCGTTCGTTCTGGGCTGAAGGCCCGGGTAACCAGGCTGAAGCGTCGGCTGGCCCCACGGTTGCTGCTGGGAAGGCGGCGGGGCATAACCGCCCGGGGGTGGTTGATGACCGCCCGGGGGTGGTTGATAGGGCGGAATCCACCCCGGGGGCTGCGTCATCCGGCCAGCGTAACGGCGGTAATGCACACACGGTGGACAGTTGAACCACGTTCTTCGCTTGCCCGCTGGGCACTCCCGGCGCTGGCATCTCGCCTACCGGCGTCGCCCGACCAGGCCGCGCGGCACCACGTCGTCCCATCACCCCCACCGCCGAACGCGACCGCCGCCGCAGCGACGAACGTGACGCTGCCGTCACGCTGGAGCCCGAACGTGACGCTAGCGTCACGTTCGGCGACGCAACCCACACAACCTCCACACATCTGCCGGATAGGGTTGAGATCTGCCAGCGATGTAGGAGGGTTGGCGATGACTTCCCCTGAGTCCGGCGGCGCGGAACCAACCGCTCCCGTCGACTTGCAGACGCTGGCCGCCAACGCCAGCGCCGCGCGTGCGCTCGAGGGCCTGGAGGAGGCCGCCGAGGACGGGCACCCGCAGCCGCCGATCGACCTGACCGCCGCCGCATTTTTCGACGTCGACAACACGTTGGTACAGGGTTCGTCGGCCGTGCACTTCGGTCGCGGGCTGGCCGCTCGCAACTATTTCACTTATCGCGATGTGCTCGGATTCATCTACGCCCAGGCCAAGTTTCAGTTGCTCGGCAAGGAGAACAGCGACGACGTCGCCGCGGGACGCCGGAAGGCGCTCGCCTTCATCGAGGGCCGGTCGGTTTCGGAGCTGGAGCGTCTCGGCGAGGAGATCTACGACGAAATCATCGCCGACAAGATCTGGGCGGGCACCCGCGAGCTCACCCAAATGCATCTCGATGCCGGCCAGCAGGTCTGGCTGATCACCGCCACGCCCTACGAACTCGCCGCGACCATCGCGCGGCGGCTCGGCTTGACCGGCGCCCTGGGGACCGTCGCCGAGTCGGTCGACGGGGTGTTCACCGGGCGGCTGGTCGGCGAGATCCTGCACGGTACGGGTAAGGCGCACGCCGTGCGGTCGCTGGCGATCCGGGAGGGGCTCAACCTCAAACGCTGCACCGCCTATTCCGACAGCTACAACGACGTCCCCATGCTGTCGTTGGTTGGTACGGCGGTGGCCATCAACCCCGATGCCCGGCTGCGTGCGCTGGCGCGCGAGCGGGGCTGGGAGATTCGCGACTTCCGCACCGCCCGCAAGGCGGCCCGGATCGGGGTGCCGTCGGCCTTGGCGCTGGGTGCGGCAGGCGGTGCGCTGGCCGCGTTGGCGTCGCGACGCCAATCACGCTGATAAGCTGCGCCGCTGAGCAGCTATTCGAACAGAGAGCAAAGGGCATGACAGTCCCCAAAGAGGCCGAAGGCATCATCGGCAGCCACTACCGGGCACCGGACTACTTCCAGGTCGGACGCGAGAAGATCCGCGAGTTCGCCCTCGCGGTGAAAGACGACCACCCCGCGCACTTCAACGAGTCCGACGCCGCCGAGGCCGGCTATCCCGAGTTGGTCGCGCCCCTGACGTTCCTGGCGATCGCGGGACGGCGCGTACAGCTGGAGATCTTCACCAAGTTCAGCATCCCGATCAACATTGCCCGGGTCCTGCACCGCGACCAGAAGTTCATTTTCCACCGGCCGATCCTGGCCCAGGACAAGCTGTACTTCGACACCTATCTAGACTCGGTAATCGAGTCCCACGGCGCGGTGATCAGTGAAATCCGCAGCGAAGTCACAGACGCCGAGGGCAAACCGGTGGTCACCAGCGTTGTCACAATGTTGGGAGAAGCCGCACACCAAGATGCCGACGCCGCGACGACCGCCGCAGCAATTGCATCCATATCTGCTGGAAAGTAGGGTCAATTCAATGACGTCACAGGGTGAAACGGGTGGCACCCAGCTGAAGCCCCCGGTCGAAGATGTCCGATCCCATTACGACAAATCGAACGAGTTCTTCAAGCTTTGGCTCGACCCGTCGATGACTTACAGCTGCGCCTACTTCGACGAGCGCCCGAACATGACGTTGGAAGAGGCTCAGTACGCCAAGCGCAAACTCTCGCTGGACAAGCTCAACCTCGAGCCCGGCATGACGCTCCTCGACATCGGGTGCGGCTGGGGCTCCACCATGCGGCACGCGCTGCAGGAGTACGACGTCAACGTGATCGGCCTGACGCTGAGCGAGAACCAGTACGCCCACGACAAGGCGAAGTTCGACGAGATCGACACCCCCCGCCGCAAAGAGGTGCGGATCCAGGGCTGGGAAGAGTTCGACGAGCCGATCGACCGGATCGTGTCACTCGGTGCCTTCGAGCATTTCGCCGACGGCGCCGGCGACGCCGGCTTCGAGCGCTACGACGCCTTCTTCAAGAAGTTCTACAGTCTGACGCCCGACGACGGCCGAATGCTGTTGCACTCGATCATCATTCCGGACAAAGACGAAGCCGAGGAGCGCGGCCTGGAAACGCCGATGAGCCTGCTGCGCTTCATCAAATTCATCCTGACCGAGATCTTCCCGGGCGGCAGGCTGCCTCGGATCTCGCAGGTCGACCACTACTCGTCCAACGCCGGCTGGAAGGTCGAGCGCTACCACCGGATCGGCCACAACTACGTGCCGACCCTGAACGCCTGGGCCGACGCGCTCGAAGCGAACAAGGACAAGGCGATCGAGCTCAAGGGGCAGGAGACCTACGACATCTACATGCACTACCTGCGTGGGTGCTCGGACCTCTTCCGCGACCACTACACCGACGTCTGCCAGTTCACTCTGGTCAAGTAGCCGTCGAGCGCAAAGCGCCCCGGTGCCCTTGGCGCCGGGGCGCTTTCGCGTAAGCGGGCCGAAACCTCAGCCCAAGAAGATGTTGCGGCGGCCGGCGAGCAGCCGGTACAGCGTCTGCTGGATCGTCTCGCGCACCTGATCGGTCAGCTCGAAGGTGACCATCGGGTCCTCCGCGTCGGAAGCGGCGTAGTCGTTGGTGTAGATCGGCTCGCCGAACGCGATTCGCCACTTGGACGGCAGTGGCACCAGGCCCGCGGGCCCGGCCAACGGAAACAGCGGAGTGATCGGGAAGTAGGGCAGGCCGAACAGCCGCGCCAGCAGCTTGACGTCGGTCAGCATCGGGTAGATCTCTTCGGAACCGATGATCGAGCAGGGAATGATCGGCGCCTTGGTGCGCAGCGCGGCCGTAACGAAGCCGCCGCGCCCGAAACGCTGCAACCGGTAGCGGTCCTCGAATCGCTTGCCGAGGCCCTTGTAGCCCTCCGGGAACACGGCGGTGAGCTCGCCCGCGGCGAGCAACCGGTGCGCATCGCTCGCGCAGGCCATGGTGTGGCCCGCCTTGCGGGCGGTTTCGCCGATCACCGGCAGATCGAAGACCATGTCGGCGGCCAGCAGCCGCAGGTCCCGCTCCGCCGGGTGCTCGTCATGAACGGCCACCGACAGCATCAGCCCGTCGAACGGCAGCACCCCGGCGTGATTGGCCACCACCAGCGCCGCGCCCTCGCTGGGCAGGTTTTCGATGCCGCTGACTTCGACCCGGAACCAGGACCTGAAGAAGAACCTCAGCAAAGGCCGGACGACCGCGCTGTTGAAGTGGGGATCGAAGCCGAATTCGTCGACCGTGTAGTCACCTGTCAACCGTTGCCGGAGGAATCCGGCGACGGCGGCGACGCGCTGCGCGAGCTCGTTGAGCGGTGCCTCCGCTGCCGATGGCGCGCCGGCGACACGGCGGTGCTCATCGATTTCCCGGACGACGGCGGCGATCTGCTCGGCCGACGCCCGACCCCGCGGATCGGTAAGCAATGAGGGATGCTGTCGAGACGACTCTGCCCGCTGATCGGCTCTGCGCCGCGCCGCTACCCGACCCCGATTGGTGTGCAGTGGAATGACATTCGCTCTGGTTTCACCCGCCACGATATCTACCTGACCCCACCCCATGGAATTGGATTTCGGCTACCCCAGCGCTGCGCTAAGGCAATGGCGCGACCCTCCAAGGAGCGTACCCGATCTGGATCGATTATGGGAGTGAGCGCGCGGCCGCGAACGTAGTCGTCGAACGCCTCGGCCGTCGACCATTTGGGCTGGTAACCGAGCTCGGTACGCATCCTGGTGGTGTCCATGACGCGCCCGTAGCTCAGGTAGTTGAATTGCTCACGGTTGATCTCCGTATAGCGATTAGCCCGTCTCAGCGAATCCAGCGCCCAGACGCCGAAGCCGGGTACGGGGAAGGGAATTCGGCCGGCCCGCCGGATCGCCTGCGACAACATGAGGATGCCGTCGGCACCGACGTTGAACGTGCCGGCCTTGCCGGCCATCGCCGCGCGCTCCAGCGCGCCGAGGGCGTCCTGCTCGTGCAGCAACTGCAATCGCGCGTCGCGGCCGAACATCGTCGGCACCAAAGGCCCAGCTAGATAGCGCGACAGCGTGGTATCCATCGCGGGGCCGATCATGTTGGCCAGCCGCAGGATGGTCACCGCGATATCGGGGCGGCGGCGGCCCAAGCCGCGCGCGTACCCCTCGATGTCGAGGCTGTCCTTCGCGAAACCGCCGCGGATGGGTCGGCGGCTGCTGCTGTCCTCGGTGAACATCACCGGATCGTGCGCGCTCGACCCGTACACCTCCGACGTCGACTTCAGCACGACGCGACGCACCGAAGGAGCTTTCTGGCAGGCCGCGAACAGTTGCATCGCGCCCATCACGTTGAGTTCCTTGAGGGCCGCGCTACCGCCGGATCGGGGCGCATACGACGCGGCTGCGGCGTGCACCACCGTATCGACGTCGCCGTTTCGAATCACCTTGGCGATAAACGGATTACGAATATCTGCGCGGACGAACTCGGCGCGGCCCATCCGGCGCAGCATGTCCTTGCTCGGCGCGATCGCGTCCACTGCGATCACCCCATTGATCAGCGGGTTCTGCGCCAGGCGAGCGGTCAGGTAGCCGCCCAGAAACCGGCATGCACCGGTAACCAGCACAACCTTGGGGTAGTGCATGGTGTCGGTCGCGGTGCCGCCCGTCGCGCCACCATCTCCGCTCGGCGAATCCACCCGAACAGCCTAACGGCCAAGAGAGACAGCGGCGTTACGGCCGCATGACGGTCGGCGCGGGTGGGATGGAACCGGGCGGGGCTTACTTGCCAAGTTTTCTGCGCTGCACCCGGGTGCGGCGCAGCAGCTTGCGGTGCTTTTTCTTCGACATGCGCTTGCGCCGCTTCTTGATTACTGAACCCATGAACTCCGCTATCTGACCCGTGACCGGCTTGGAAAGGACCCGGCCACTTTACCCGGCCGCCGGTATGGAACACCAAACCGGCGACCGCGTGACCGCACGCCAAATCACGCCCCTCGCCATGGTGCGGATCCGACCGCGCGCCGAAAACCTCGGTCTTGCGGCGGGTTTCAGCTCAGCCCGCGTCGAAGTACGAAGTCTCCAACATGTCGTGGACAGCCTTCGCATGCACCCGGAAGGACCGCCCAACCCGAACCGCTGGCAGCTCGCCGTTGTGCACCAGCCGGTAAACCGTCATTTTGGATACCCGCATCAGGGCAGCCACCTCGGCGACGGTCAGAAATTGTGTTCTGGCCTGCTGGCCATCGACTGCACCGGTGTCCCGCTTGCCAGCGGAATCTCGCGCCGATGGCCCGTTCGTAGACGTCATCGCAACCCAATCGTGTCAGGCCCGCGCAATGCCAGCGGCTTCCCCTCCGCTGGCACCCACACGTGCATACAGAAAGGAGAATAGCGGGACTAGTGGGGTTACTGGTACTGGTGGGGGACAATCAGTTCAAAATTCTTGAATTATTCTGATGTAATTCTTAGCTGCTCAGAGCGCTTTTTGGCGGCCTGAACGGCCGCGTCGACCGCCGCCCGCAATCCGCCTCGCTCGAGTTCGCGCAGCGCAGCGGCCGTCGTCCCGCCAGGCGAGGTGATGGTCGCGCGCAGTTGCGCCGCGGTGGCGTCCGAGCCGGCCCCCAGGGCCTCGCCTTCGCCGGGCCGGCGGTCTTGATCCATCCGTTCCAGCAGCATCGCCGCCGACCCCGCCATGGTCTGGGCGGTCAGATCCGTGGCCACCTGGCGGCTCAGGCCCGCCGCGACCCCGGCGTCGACCAGGGCCTCGACCATCAGGAAGAAGTAGGCCGGGCCGGATCCGGACAGGGCGGTGACCGCGTCCATCTGCGACTCGGGAACGGTCAGCACACCGCCGACGGCGTCGAACAGGGCCGAAACCTCCTCGAGCTGCGGCGCCGTGACGAAACGACCGCTGGCCAGCGCGGTCACGCCGGCACCCACCAGGGCCGCCGCGTTCGGCATCGCCCGCACCACCGGCGTTCCCGCCGGCAGCTTCGACTCGAAGTAGCCGATCGTGATCCCCGCCGCAACGGTGACGAACACCTGCTCGGCTGTGTCGTTTTCCGCGGCGGCGGCCGCCCGGCCCAGCTCCCCCATCACCGACTCGACGTCGGCGGGCTTCACCGCGACGACGACGAACGTCGCGTTCTCGACCGCCTCGGTCGGCGAGGTCACCAGCACCGAATAGGTGTCCGCCAGGTACTTGGCGCGTTCGGGCACTCGCTCGGCGACCACCAGGTCTTTGACCCGGCGCCCCGCGCGCAGCAGACCCGACAGCAAGGCCTCGCCGATACTGCCGCCACCGATGATCGCGATTCTTGCCATGCCGGAAAGCATCGCAGACACCGGCTACCCAGCGGCGGGCACCATCGCGAGTTGGCGCGCTTGCACGACGATCCGGCCCAAGCTGTCGACGACGGTGTGGTCCTCGTCGAACCAGTCATGCCCGATCTCCGTGCACGTCGCGATGATTCGCAGCCAGCCGTCGGCGGGCAGGCTTCGCAGAAACGCGGTGAGCTGAACCGTGGGGGCCCAGCCGGTGCGTTCCACGGCGAAGGTCACCGGCGCCGACAGGTCCCCGCACATGAGCGCAAACAGCGCGTCGGGTGCCACACCGCGGGGGCGCGCCCACATCTGAATCACCGGAGGGCGGCCGTCGGTGCTCGGCGCCAGCGTCGACAGCACCGGCCGCACGTCGCAGCCCTCGCCGAGATGGACCAGGCCGGCCAGCGGGTGTCCGGGTCCGATCGGCGCGACGTCGTCGGGCGGCTCCGGCGCCATCAGATCGACCACCGGATTCGCCGACAGCAGCGGGGCGGCCTGGCCGCCGGGCGGGAAATGCTCCGGCTCCCCCAGGTTGACCACCGCGTGCACCGCGGTCCGGCTGCCCTGAACCAGCTCCACGTCGACCACGCTGATCCGGCGGCCGCGCTTGCGGATCGACGTCACCAGCTGCATCACCCCGGGATCGGGGGCCGACAGGAAGCTCGCCGCCACGGCGACCGGTTGTAAGACCGGTCCATCCGGTCGGCCGCCGCAGACTGTGCGGGCGGCGTTGGCGCACAGCGCCAGCATCGCGCCGCCGTGGACCTTGGGCCCGATGGTCCAGTGCTTGTTGAGCTCGCCTTCGTACACACCCGGGTCGATCTCCCGCAGCGTCATGGCGTCGGTGAACAGCGCGTTCATGGTCTCCTGAGAACTCTCGTCGGTCACCGCATCAGATGCGTGCGCGCGAACTGCAGCGATTCGGTCAGCATGGCCTCGCGCTCGTAGGCTGAACGCGCCCCGGACGTGGACACCTCGAGGATGACATGGCCCGCGAAACGCCCGCCGGCCAGCGTCTGGCAGACCTCGGCGGTGGGTTGCGTTCCGCGCCCCGGCACCAGATGTTCGTCGGCGGGCAGGCCGCTGCCGTCGCACAGGTGCAGGTGCACCAGCCCCGCACCCATGCGCCGCGCCATCTCCAGCGAGTCGGTGCCCGCGGTCGAGGTATGCGACAGATCCAGCGTGTAGTGCGCGTGGTCGCCGTCCAGCGGGTCGTAGGACGGCGCGAACGCCGAAATCGCCGGGCCCGGGCCACCTCCGCGCCTGCGCATCCGTTCGCGCGACTGGTCGGCCCCGAAGAACCGGTCCGCCCGGAACGGGAACATGTTTTCCACGGCGACCATCACGTCGCTGGCCGCCTCCAGTTCCGCGACCTGGTCGCTGAAACCCTCGGCGTAGCGCCGTTGCCAGCGAAACGGCGGATGCACGACGACGGTCTGTGCGCCCAACTGCTCGGCGGCCTTCACGCTGCGTTCCAGCTTGTGAATCGGGTTGGACCCCCACACCCGCTGCGAGATCAGCAAGCAAGGCGCGTGCACCGACAGCACCGGCACGCGATAGCGCTTGGAAAGCTTCTTGACGGCATCGATGTCCTGGCTGACCGATTCGCTCCACACCATCAGCTCGACGCCGTCGTAACCGAGCCTGGCCGCATACTCGAACGCGGCCTCGGCCCTCAATGGATAGACCGAGGCCGTGGACAGGCCGACTTTGATTGCTGGGCGCACTATCTGGGGATGGCGCCTAGCCCGATTGCAGGGAAAGTGCCAACGGTCCCAGGGTGATCAGCGCTCCCACCGCGACCGCGATCAGCGTGCTGCCGATGTCCTCGGTTTTGCGCACCACCCGCACCCCGGCCACCAAGCCCAGGATGACCAGCACCGACAGCACCAGCGCGACCAGGCTGTTCCACCGCCAGAGTTGGTCGAAGGCGATGAACAGCAGGCCGCCGAACGCCACGGCGAAGATGCACTGCAAAACGATCAGGCCACCGCGCCACAGGTTCTCGAGTCTTTCGTGCGCGGGGTGAGCGCCCTCGTCGGCGTGGTCGATGTCGAGGTGGTCCTCTTCGTCGGCCAGCGAGTCCGCCGAAGCCCGCTCGCCGCTGCGCCGCCGCGCCAGCTCGTCGGCCAGGGTCTGCCCGCCGAACAGCGTCGAGTCCGAGGACTGCAGGTAGGACCGCACGTAGGCGGAGTCCTCGGTCGCGGGTTCGGCTTCGCGCACTTCGGAATCCATCACGTCGACCGGGATGTCGGCGTATTGGTCCAGCGGATCCGGGCTCATATCCTCGGCGCCGGATTGCTCGGCCTCGCCTGCGTCGACATGGCGCACCGGCCGCGGATATTCGCTGCGCTCGGGCCCCGTCGCGCGTTGCGGCTGCGGTGGGGACTTGGGCCAGCGCGGCTCGGGTTCGGACCAGTACGCGGTTGCGGGCCGCTCGTCGGTGACCTCGTGAGCGACGTCCGCGTCCGGTGCGGCACGCTCGGCCACCTGGGTCGTCCCGTTGGTCCCGTGGTCGGTCTCGTCGTCGTCCTGGATGACGGGGATCTCGCCGGTCAGCTCAGCGACGGTGACGGCATCGCTATCACCGCGCCGACGGCGGCGCCGGCGGGTGAGCTCCGGGGCGCCAATGGTTCCGTTCCTGGCCAGCAATTCGGCCACCGAGATGGGCCGAGTGCCGGGGCTCTCGGTGTCTGGGTGTGGTCCGGTCATGGTTTGTCGCCTCTCGATCGGTTCGCATTCCGATCAACCTTCTTGCCTCCAGCATCGCGCACAGAGGTCTCGACGAGGGCCGTTCCGTCGGCTTCGCTGTCGAGTTTGCGCAAGATGAGACCCTCCCGTAATGCCCACGGGCAGATATCCACCGTTTCGATCGACAGCGCTCGCATGCTCGCCTCCGCCACCAGGGCGCCCGCCACGATCTGCGGGGCCCGCTCGGCGCTGACTCCTTCCAGTTCAGCTCGGTCAGCGGTGGTCATCCTAGAGATGAAAGATATGAGTTGCCTGAGGCCGTTGGACGTCAGCGTCCGCTTCACCCGTGGTCCGGCCGCCGACGGGGCCGCGCCGGTCAGCCGCGCCAGCGAGCGGAACGTCTTCGAGGTTGCGACGGCCAGGTCCGGGGCGCCGGCGTCGAGAACGGTGGCACTCGCGTCGGCCAGCTCGGCATCCAGCCAATCGCGCAGCATCGCGACCCGGCGCCGGCCGGGCGGGTCCTCGGCCAGCCACTCGCGGGTCAGCCGACCGGCGCCCAGCGGCAGCGACAACGCGATCTCGGGCTCCTCGTCGACGCCGCTGGACAGTTCCAGCGAGCCGCCGCCGATGTCGAGGTTGACGATCCGCCCCGCGCTCCACCCGTACCACCTGCGCACCGCCAGGAAGGTCAGCCGCGACTCGTCGACGCCGCGTAGCACCTCCAGCTCGACTCCGGTCTCCTTGCGCACCCGCGCCAGCACGTCGTCGGAATTCTCGGCGTCGCGCACCGCGGAGGTGGCAAAGGCCATCAGCTCCTCGCAGCCGGAGCTGTCGGCGATCTTGGCGAATTCGTCGATGGTGGAAATCAGTTTTTCGGCGCCGCGTTTGGTGATCTTGCCGGAGCTGTCGAGGGATTCCGAAAGCCGCAGCGTTGCCTTGGTTGAACTCATGGGCGTGGGATGTCCGCCGCGGTGGGCATCGACCACCAACAGATGGACCGTGTTGCTACCCACGTCGAGCACGCCCAATCGCACATAAACAACCTAATCGGTGCGGCGGCGTGGGGCCTCTCGCGCCCCGCTGTGTCCGGGGCCGCGAGCCGCCCGAGTGTCATCGGGTCAGCGAACACGAATTGTGGTCTAACGTTGAGTGCGTGGCGAATTCGCATCTCGAGCCGGGGCAAGAAGTCGAATTGGATTTCGCCCGCGAATGGGTGGAGTTCTATGACCCGGATAACCCCGAGCACCTGATTGCGGCCGATCTCACATGGCTGCTGTCCCGCTGGACGTGCGTATTCGGCACGCCGGCCTGCCGCGGCACCGTCGAAGGCCGTCCCGACGACGGGTGCTGTTCGCACGGCGCGTTCCTGTGCGACGACGACGACCGCGCCCGCTTGGACGACGCGGTGAAAAAGCTCACGGCCGACGACTGGCAATTCCGCGAAAAGGGATTAGGCCGCAAGGGCTACCTGGAGCTCGACGAGCATGAGGGCCAACCGCAATACCGCACCCGCAAACACAAGGACGCGTGCATTTTCTTGAACCGGCCCGGCTTCGCCGGCGGCCCCGGCTGCGCGCTGCACAGCAAGGCCCTCAAGCTGGGCGTGCCGCCGCTGACGATGAAGCCCGACGTGTGCTGGCAGCTGCCGATCCGGCGCAGCCAGGAGTGGGTTACCCGGCCCGACGGCAGCGAGATCCTCAAGACCACCGTCACCGAGTTCGATCGCCGCGGCTGGGGATCCGGTGGCGCCGACTTGCATTGGTACTGCACGGGCGACCCGGCCACCCACATCGGCGCCAAACAGGTCTGGGAAAGCCTCGCCGACGAGCTCACCGAACTGCTCGGCGCCAAGGCCTATGCGGAACTGGCGGCGATGTGCAAGCGCCGCAGCAAGTTAGGCCTCATCGCGGTGCACCCGGCGACCCGGCTCGCCGAGTAGCGTTCACGTCGCTCGTTTCTTGTTGTAGGACAACACCATTCGCATCGCGCTGGCTTGCAGGTACGTCTCGACGGCCATGGCGCCGGCCGCCGCGTCGCGCGCCAGCACCGCCTCGGTGATCGCCCGCAGGTCGGCCACCACCGGGCCGGCGTCGTCGTAGGCCCCGGTCAGCTCGTGCTCGCGGCCGCCAAAGGCGTGCTCGACCCAGCGGTACATCAACCCCAGGGCGCGGTTGCCGGTGCTGTGGATGAGCACCCGGAAGTAGGCGAGGTCGGCGGCCTGGCGCGTTGCGGCGCTATCGGCCTCGGCCACCGCGGCCAGCGCGGCACGTAACGCGTCGGCGTCCTCGGGCGCGCGCCGTTGCGCCGCCAGGCGTCCGATCAACGGGCCCAGCGCCGCGCGGATCTCCAGCAGCTCGACCAGGAACTCCGGGCCCAGTTTGCGGACCAGCGCCTCGACGACGGCGGGATGGGTCAGCCCCTCGGGGTCGCGCACCACGTTGCCGCTGCCGTGCCGAGCCTCGATCAGCCCCATCTGCTGCAGCCGGGCCAGGCCCTGGCGCAGCGAGGTGCGGTTGACGTCGAGCTGCTCGGCCAGCTCCCGTTCCGGCGGCAGCGTCGAACCGGGCGGGAAGACGCCGTCGAGGATCGCGTCGGCGATCGACGCCGCGATCTGTTCGTCCACCCGCTGGCGGTCGGGAGGCTGCAACGCACTAGACTGGTTCATTGGCTCAACCAATATACAGCCGACGGGCAGGTGAAGCGGTGAACGACGACTGGCGATCCGCCGCGTTCCCGCGCTGGCGCGGCAAGCCCGGGCGCCTCGAAGTCTGGTACGCCACGTTGTCGGATCCCCTGACGCGCGCGGCCCTGTGGATCCACTGCGAGACGGTTGCGCCCCTGCCGGGCCCCCGGGCGCCCTACGCGCACGGCTGGGCGACCTGGTTCCCGCCCGACGGCCCGCCGCGCACCGAGCGGTTCGGTCCCGAGCCCGCCCGGCCTGGGACCGACACGGCCTGGTTCACCGCTGCCGGCGCGCGGGTGGGGCCCGACGAGCTGACCGGGCACGCGGGATCGCTCGGATGGGACCTGCGCTGGCGCGACGACGGCGCGCCGCTGTGGACGTTTCCCCGCGCGGCGTGGGAGCGCGAGCTGCTGCCGGGCGCCCAGGTGGTCCTCGCCCCGGCCGCCGACTTCACCGGCTCGCTCAGTGTCGGCGATGCCGCCCACCGCGTCGACGGCTGGCGCGGCGGCGTCGCCCACATCTACGGGCACGGCAACGCCAAACGCTGGGGATGGATCCACGCCGATCTCGGGGGCGGCGACATCCTCGAGGCGGTCACCGCGGTCTCGCACAAGCCGGGATTGCGCAGGCTCGCACCGATGGCGTTCGTCCGCTTCCGCATTGACGGAAAGGATTGGCCCGCAAGCCCTTTGCCGTCGCTACGGATGCGGACCACGCTCGGCTTGCGGCACTGGCAGTTGGAGGGACGCATCGGCGGCCGCCGGGTGCTGATCCGCGTCGACCAGCCCCCGGAGAAGTGCGTGAGCCTGCACTACACCGACCCCGACGGCGGCACCGCGGTGTGCACCAACACCGAGCAGGCCGACGTCCACGTCGAGATCGACGATCGGCACTGGTCGGTACTCGGAACCGGACATGCCGAAGTCGGCCTGCGCGGCGCCGAGGCGCCCGTCGTCAATGAAAGGACACCACAATGAGTTTCGTGCTTGACCCGCCGCTGCTGGTCGCCGCCGGAGTGCTGATCGAACGCAACGTGCCCAGCGATCGCCGCGACGTCGCCGAGGCCGGCGTGCTCGGCGTCTTCTTCGGCGGCTCGTTCGGGCTCTACAACAACGTGCCTGGACTCGGCATCCTGTGGCGACCGTTCCGCGCCCGCAATGGCCGCGACTTCATGTGGAACAGCGGGGTTTTCGGCGTGAATACCGCCGAGGCACGCTGGCCGCTGCACGCGGCGGCCGGGGCGATCTTCGCCACATACCCGTTCTTCATCAAGCTCGGCCGACGGCTCGGCCGTCTGATATGAACCGTCTTGCCGCGTCGTTCGGCACCGCGTTGCTCCCCGAAGAGCACGGCGGGCCGCCACCGGCGCAGCTGGCCGATCGCGTCGACCGCTACCTCGCGCGGCTGCCGGCGACGTCACGGCTGGCGCTGCGCGCCGGGCTGGCGTCCGTGGGGGCGGCGAGCTACCTGACCACCGGCCGATCGCTGGCGCGGCTTGGTCCCGACCAACGGGATCGGGTGCTGCGCCGGGTCGCCGCCCTCAACCCCGATGCGACCGTGGCCGTCGAGGCCATGAAGGCAATCGTGTTGCTGGCCAACGGCGCCGACACCTATGCGCCGGAATTGCTCGCCCGCGCCCAGCGGCACGACGTGGCGCGCCCCGATGCGCCGTTGACGGTCATCCCATCCACCGAGAGCCCCTCCGTCGTCACCACCGGCGCCGTGGTCATCGGGTCCGGCGCCGGCGGCGCGATGGTGGCCCGCACGCTGGCCCGCGCCGGCATCGACACCGTGGTGCTCGAAGAGGGACGCCGCTGGACGGTCCAGGAGTTCCGTTCCACTCACCCGATCGATCGCTACGCCGGGCTGTACCGCGGCGCCGGGGCCACCGTCGCGCTGGGACGCCCGTCCGTGGTGCTGCCGATCGGGCGGGCGGTCGGCGGCACCACCGTCGTGAATTCCGGCACCTGCTACCGGCCGCCGTTGACCGTGCAGCGGCGCTGGCGCGACGAATTCGGGCTGGGCCTGGCCGACCCCGACCGGCTGGGCGCCCACCTCGACGACGTCGAGCACACGCTGCGGGTCGCGCCGGTGCCGCTGCAGATCATGGGCCGCAATGGGCGCCTGCTGCTCGATGCCGCTTCGTCGCTGGGCTGGCGGGCGGCGCCCATTCCGCGCAACGCGCCGGGGTGCGAGGGCTGTTGCCAGTGCGCGATCGGTTGTCCGCGCAACGCCAAGTTCGGTGTACACCTCAACGCGCTGCCCCAGGCCTGCGCGGCGGGCGCGCGGATCATCTCGCACGCGCGCGCCGAGCGCGTGCTGCACGAGGGCGGGCGCGCCCGCGGGGTGCGCGCCCGTCGTCCCGACGGAACCGCGGTTGACATCCTTGCGGACACCGTCATTGTCGCCGCCGGGGCCACCGAGACACCAATGTTGTTGCGGCGCAGCGGTCTTGGCGCGCATCCGCGCCTCGGCCGTAACCTTGCGCTGCATCCGGCGACGATGCTCGCCGGGCGCTTCGACGACGACGTGGTCGCGTGGCACGGCGTGCTGCAGAGCGCCGCCGTCCACGAGTTCCACGAGTCGGATGGCGTGCTGATTGAAGCGACGTCCACGCCGCCCGGCATGGGCTCGATGGTCTTTCCGGGATATGGCGCCGAGCTGCTCGGGTGGCTCGACCGGGCGCCCCAGGTCGCCACGTTCGGCGCCATGATCGCCGATCGCGGTGTCGGCTCGGTGCATTCGGCGCGGGGCGAAACGCTGGTGCGCT
Organism: Mycobacterium sp. SP-6446; assembly: GCF_001954045.1. NCBI lineage: Bacteria > Bacillati > Actinomycetota > Actinomycetes > Mycobacteriales > Mycobacteriaceae > Mycobacterium > Mycobacterium sp. SP-6446. Next base: position 51,113 of record NZ_MBEM01000111.1, read on the forward strand.
ACAACATCACCCGGGACGACATCGCCAAGGTGGTGGTCGCGGTCGAGGCCATGGGGCGGCTGCTGTTCGCCGCCGGCGCCGTCGAGGTGCTGACGGGTTTGCCCGGCGCGACGACGGTCACGTCGCTGCCCGCGCTGCAGGACGCGCTGCGGCGCAGCAACCCCCGGAGCCTGCACCTTGCCGCGTTCCATCCGACGGGCACCGCCGCCGCGGGCGCCGATTCGCAACGGTGTCCGGTCGACGAGACCGGACGGCTGCGCGGAGTCGACGGCGTCTGGGTGGCCGATGCGTCGATCCTGCCCAGCTGCCCGGAGGTGAACCCGCAGGTGTCGATCATGGCGCTGGCGCTGGCCGTCGCCGACGAGGTCGTCGGTAATCGAGTGTGCGCCTAGGGCTAGCCCTCGAGCTTGTAGCCCAATCCCCGCACCGTCACCAGGTGCACCGGGTTGGCCGGGTCGGCCTCGATCTTCGACCGCAGCCGCTTGACGTGGACGTCGAGCGTCTTGGTGTCACCGACGTAGTCCGCGCCCCACACGCGATCGATGAGCTGCCCGCGGGTCAGCACCCGGCCGCTGTTGCGCATCAGGTATTCCAGCAAGTCGAATTCCTTGAGCGGCAACGTGATTGTGTCACCGTTGACGGATACCACGTGCCGCTCGACATCCATCCGCACCGGGCCGGATTCCAGCACGCCGTCGCTGATTTCGGAGTCGTCGTCACCGCCGCGGCGCAGCACCGCCCGGATCCGGGCGATCAACTCGCGGGCCGAGTACGGCTTGGTCACATAGTCGTCGGCGCCCAGTTCGAGGCCGACGACCTTGTCAATCTCGCTGTCGCGAGCAGTCACCATGATCACGGGCACGCTGGAACGGGCACGCAGCTGCTTGCAGACATCAGTGCCGGAGATGCCCGGCAGCATCAAATCGAGCAGCACGATGTCGGCGCCGGCCCGCTCGAACTCGGCGAGCGCCGCCTGCCCGTCGGTCACTACCGTGGCCTCGAAGCCCTCCTTACGCAGGAGAAATGCCAGCGGATCGGCAAGTGACTCCTCGTCTTCGACGATCAGCACACTGGTCATCTACTTAGCTCTTCCTCTCGTTGGGACCGATGGGGCCGCACCTCACGGCCCCGCGGTTGCTCTGGTGGTTCGTCGTCGTCCCGATACGCCGGGATGGACAAGGTGAACGTCGAGCCGGTGCCCGGCTTGCTCCACACGCCGATGCTGCCGTTGTGATTGGCCGCGACGTGTTTGACGATGGCCAGCCCTAGCCCGCTGCCGCCGGTGGCCCGCGAACGCGCCTTGTCGCCCCGGAAGAAGCGCTCGAAGACTCGTTCCTGGTCTTCGAGCGCGATGCCGATGCCCCGGTCGGTGACGGCGATCTCGATGTTGTCCCCGCGGCGGCGGCGACTGATCGACACCGGCGAGCCCGGCGCCGAATACGCGATCGCATTGGAGACCAGGTTGGCCAGCGCGGTCACCAGCAGGGTTTCGTCGCCCAGCACGCGCAACCCGCTGGGCGCGTCGGTGCGGACCTGGATCTGCGCATTGTCGGCGGCCACCTTGTGGCGTGAAATCGCTTCGGACACAACGGTATCGACGTCAACTTCGGTGACGTTGGGCAACCGCTCGGCGCCCTGCAGCCGGGACAGCTCGATCAGCTCGGCGACCATGTCGCCCAGCCGGTTGGCCTCGATCAGCACCTTCTCGGCAAACCGGCGAACGGTGTCGGAGTCATCCGACGAAGCCAGCAAGGCCTCCGCAAGTACGGCCATGGCGCCGACCGGGGTCTTGAGCTCGTGGCTGACGTTGGCGACGAAGTCGCGCCGCGTGGCCTCCATGCGGGCGTAGTCCGACTGGTCGTGAACGAAGACCACGGCGAACCGGCGGTCCTCATGGCTGAGCAGCCGGGCCTGCCCGTGCACCGCGAGCCCGGAGCGGCCGTTGTTCTGGCGTTTGGCGGGCTGCATGTCGAACTCGGCGTCGAGACCACTCAGCGCCTGCTGCGCCGCCTGCCAGGCCTGGTCGTCGAGCTGACGATCCCGCACCAGACCCAATTCCGTGGCGCGCTCGTTGAGATAGACGACGTCGCGATGGGAATCCACCACCGCCACGCCCAGCGGCATCAGCGTCACGATCCGCTGCAGCATCTGCGCGACGGTGATTCCTGTCCATTCTGTGGCCACCCGCTGGCGGCGTTGCACCATCCGAGGCGACAGCCGGGTGCCGACCGCAACACCTGCGGCCAGCGCCAGCACGGACAAGACCCCGGCCAGCAACAGCGCCGAGAACACAGTCACATAGAAATCCTACAAATCTTCCTTAACGCCGCCCTAGCGGAGCGAGGCCAAAATCGGACAAGTCACATCCTGAGCTACAGGTGTTCGGCTCCCGTTTACGCCCTGTTTGGCAAACGGGGCCGTAAAGCACACTATCGGCACGTCAGCCGCGGGCAACGAAGAAACGGGCAAAAACTAGCGACGGCCTTGGCTGGCTACCGCGGCGGCACCGGCTGCCGCCGCCTCGGGGTCCAGATACGTACCGCCGGGCACCGTCGGGCGCAGCGCGTCATCCAGGTCGTAGCGCAGCGGAATGCCGGTCGGGATGTTCAGCCCGACGATCTCCTCGTCGGACATCCCATCGAGGTGTTTGACCAGGGCGCGCAGCGAGTTGCCGTGCGCGACGATCAGCACGGTCTTGCCGGTCCGCAGATCCGGGACGATCACGTCGGTGAAATACGGCAGAAACCGCGCCACGACGTCGGCCAGGCACTCGGTCAGCGGACCGCCGCCGATGTCGGCGTAGCGGGGGTCGGTGTCCTGGCTGAACTCGCTGCCCCGTTCGATCGGCGGCGGCGGCGTGTCGTAGCTGCGCCGCCAGGCCATGAACTGTTCTTCGCCGTAGCGGGCCTGGGTCTCGGCCTTGTTCAGACCTTGCAGCGCGCCGTAGTGGCGCTCGTTGAGCCGCCAGCTGCGCCGCACCGGAATCCAGAGCCGGTCGGCGGTGTCCAGCGCGAGATGCGCGGTGGTGATCGCGCGACGCAGCAGCGAGGTGTAGAGCACATCGGGCAACAGGTTGTGCTCGGCCAGCAGCTCGCCGCTCCGGATCGCCTCGGTCCGGCCTTTGGCGGTCAGGTCGACGTCGACCCAACCAGTGAACTGATTGCTCGCGTTCCATTCGCTTTCGCCGTGGCGCAACAGCACCAAGGTCGCGGTGTCACCCATGGGCGCTAGTCTCTCACGCGGCTTTTAGTCGTCTTCGTCGTCGATCAGGTGGGCGAAGGCCTGCAGGTTCTTCAGCGACTCACCGCGCGACACTCGCCACTCCCACTCCTTTTGGATCGACGAGCGAAAACCCAACTCCAGCAACGTATTAAAGTCCGAATCCACCGCCTCGAGCACCTGTCCGAGCACCCGGTCGATCTCGTCGGCGTCCACCGAGGCCAACGACATCCGGCCCACCAGGTAGATGTCGCCGACGTTGTCCAGCGTGTAGGCCACCCCGTAGAGCCGCCGGTTGCGCTTGAGCAAAAACCGGTAGACGCCCTCGTGGTTCTCGTCGGGCTTGCGGCACACGAACGCCTCGACGCGCACCGAGTGCTCGCCGATGCTCAGAATGGTGTTGGTCTTGAGCTTGCGCTCGCCGGGCAGCTCGACCACCAGGCCCGGCAATCCGCCATGTGCCCCAGGGAATTCCGAGTAGGTCAATCCACTGGCCTGGAGGGCGTGCTCGATCACCGCCTGCACAGTGGAGTTCACGCGCCCACCCCGCGCCGCGAGGTCCAGCGGCGCGGCTTGCGCGCCGCCACCCGGTCCCGCACCCGGCGCTGGCGCCCCGCGGCGAAGTCGCCGATCGCGCGCCGGTAGCTGTCCAGCAGCGCGTCGGTGGTGTTCTCCCACGAGAACGTCGCCGCGTGGGCCGCGGCGGCGCGGCTCATCGCGCGCCCGGCCGGCTCGTCGCGCAGGCGCAGCAGGCCGTCGATGGCCGCCGCCCAGCGATCGACGTCGTGGCCGGACACCAGGGTGCCGGTGATCCCGTCGCGCACCGCCACCGGCAATCCGCCGACCGCGGCCGCCACGACCGGCGTCCCGCAGGCCTGCGCTTCGACGGCGACCAAGCCGAACGACTCCGAATAGCTCGGCACCGCAACGAGATCGGCGGCCTGGAACAGGGTGGCCAGATTCGCCCGGGACTGCGGCGGCAGGAATGTCACCCGCGCCGCGATGCCCAATTCGTCTGCGAGACGGACCAGCCCGTCTGGAGACGCCAGCCCGGTCCCCGACGGTCCGCCGGCGACCACGATGCGCACGCCGGGCAGTTTGGCGGCGGCCCGCAACACGATGTCGGGCGCCTTCAGCGGCTGGATCCGGCCGACGAAGGCCACGATGTCCTCGTCGAGCGGGAGCCCCAGTGCCGCGCGGGCCGCCCGGCGATCACCCGGATGGAACACGTCCAGGTCCACACCCGGATGCACCACGTCGATGCTCGCGGGATCGGCGCGGTGTATCGAAATCAATTGCCTCGCTTCATCATCGGTGTTGACGATCAGCCGGTCCGCCTCGTCGACCACCTGCTGCTCCCCCACCGTGCGCAGCGGCGGCTCGGGCGCATCACCGTCGGCCAGTGCCGCGTTCTTCACCGCGGCCAGCGTGTGCGCGGTATGCACCAGCGGAACCGCCCAGCGGTCGCGGGCCAGCCAGCCGACCTGACCGGACAGCCAGTAGTGCGAATGCACGATGTCGTAGTGGCCCGGTTCGTGGGATGCCTCGGCGCGCAGCACCCCCGCCGCGAACGCGCACAGCTGGGTGGGCAGGTCGTATTTATCCAAGCCCTCGAACGGCCCGGCCACGACGTTGCGCACCAGCACACCGGGCGCGACCCGCTCGACCGGCGGATCGGCGGATGCGGTGGCCCGGGTGAAGATCTCCACCTCGATGCCCCGACGGGCCAGGTGCAGCGCCGTCTGCAGCACGTAGACGTTCATGCCGCCCGCATCGCCGGTTCCCGGCTGGGCCAGTGGCGAGGTGTGGACCGCCAACACCGCAATGCGGCGCGGGTCGTTCAGCCGGAAGACGTCATCGTGCCGCACACTGTCATCTTTACAGGACGGGCCCCGGCCCCACCCGAGGGCGCTGTTCGCGCTAAGCGGAAGACTCGTCCGGTTCGACATCCGCCCGGGCGGCCAGCGCGCCGGCGCGGCGCATCGCGCCCAGCGGATCGGCGTACAGCCCGCCCAGCGACACGATCCCGGCCCCGGCCTCCTGGACCCGGTTGCCGAACGCCGTTACCCGGATATCGCGCGGGGGCAGCACCGAGCGCGCGGCGAACGCCTCTTCCACCTGGCCCATGGCCTCGGGATACTCGGTGAACCCCTGGCCGCCGACCACCAGCTCGTCGGGGTTGAGCACGTCACGCAGCAGTGCGACGGCCTCGCCGAGCACCCGGGCGCGTTCCGCGAGCAGCTCTTTGGCCTGCTCGTTTCCAGCGCGGGCCACCCGCACCAGGTCGGTCATCGCGGTGACGGCGCCGTTCGCGCGGTTCACCGGGGCGGTGGGCAGGATCCGAAGCCGGCGGGCGGCGGCCAGCACGGCCTCGTCGCTGACGGTCGATTCCAGCTGCCCGGTGCCGCCGAGCAGCTCCGAGTACGCGGGCAGGCCGGCGATGGTGCCGGGGCCGCTGGCCGGGCAGTGCACCCGCCCGCCGATCACCAGCGCATAGCCAACCGTCTCGCGGGCGTAGATGTACAGGCTGGTCGGCGAGCTCGGCGCGAACCGCCGCATGCCGAGCAGCAGCTCGGCCCCGGCCATCGCGTCGACGTGGGAGGCCACCGAAACCGGCAGGCCCAGCGCGTCGGCCAGCACCGATCCGACCGGCGCTTGCCGCCAGCCCAGCCGCGGGTGGTCGACGTGGCCGGTGGCGCCGTCGACGGTGCCACCGATCGCCACGCCCACCCACAGCAGGCGGCGCCGGTGCCAGCGCCTCATGTAGCGGGTCGCGCTTTCGGCGAGCGAGGCGAGCGCGGGTCCGGGCGGGCTGAGCGGTGTCGGGGTCTCGACGGTGTCCAGCGTGCGGCCGAAGAGATCGGTGGCGACGATGCTGGTGGTGCGCGCGCCGATGTGGATGCCGAGCGTCACGAACGGCTCATGGTTGATCTCGACGGGCACCCGCGGGCGTCCGATCGCGCCGGAGACCGCGAGGTCGGCACGCTCCCGCAGCAGGCCGGCCGCGAGCAGCGCGATGACCTGGCGGTTAACCGTCGCGATGCTCAGGGATGTGACCGCGGCGATGACGTCGCGTCCGACGGGCCCGCGCAACCGCACCGCGCGGAAGACGGACGCCGCCGCCGAGTCGGAGATGTGCAAGGCCGGCGGCAGGATCTGGCGGTGCAACCGCAGATGGCCTTTGCGGCCGGGCGAATGATGGGTGTGAGTGAGACTGGTCGTGCGCACGAGCGTCCTTTGGTTGAGTACTGAGGGCCGGTCTTCGGCCACGCCGGGGAGTCAGGCGCGGCAAAGTGCGCGGCAACAACACGCACCTGCCGCGCAAAGACACGCGGTGGCGGTGTTGACCAGGACGCTGTACTGCACAGGGGAAATTTAGCACGTTTATTAGAGTTGTCCTGGTGAGTTCAGCGAGCGATCGGATCGCGGTCGTCACCGGTGCCAGTTCCGGGATCGGTGAGGCGACCGCCAAAACCCTTGCGGCCCTTGGGTTTCACGTCGTGGCGGTGGCACGTCGGGCCGACCGGATCAACGCCCTTGCGGACGAGATCGGCGGTAGCGCCGTTGTGGCTGATGTCACAGACGACGCGGCCGTCGCGGCGCTCGCGCAGGGCCTGAGCCGGGTCGATGTGCTCGTCAACAACGCCGGTGGCGCCCGGGGGCTGGAGCCGGTGGGCGACGCCGACCTGGAGCACTGGCGGTGGATGTGGGAGACCAACGTGATGGGCACCCTGCGGGTCACCCGCGCGCTGCTGCCCAAGCTGATCGAGTCCGGCGACGGACTGATCATCACCGTCACCTCGATCGCGGCGATGGAAACCTACGACGGCGGGGCCGGCTATACCGCGGCCAAGCACGCGCAGGGCGCCCTGCACCGCACGCTGCGCGGCGAGCTGCTGGGCAAGCCGGTCCGGCTCACCGAGATCGCGCCGGGAGCGGTCGAAACCGAGTTCTCACTGGTCCGCTTCGACGGCGACGAGCGGCGCGCGGACGCCGTCTACTCGGGCATCACACCGTTAACGGCCGCCGATGTGGCCGAGGTGATCGGGTTCGTGGCCTCCCGGCCGTCGCACGTCGACCTGGACCAGATCATCATCCGGCCCCGGGATCAGGCCAGCGCCTCGCGGTTTAACCGCCGGGCCTAGCCGGCGCCGACGTGGTGGTGGTCGTCGGGGTGCCCGACAGGGTGGGGGCATCCGACGGGGTCACCGGTGCGGTGACCGGGATCTGCGTCGACGGCGGATGCGCGGTCGGGGGCGGCAGCGCCGACATCGCCACCCAGGTGTCCCAGTCGACGGCCCAGTCCCAGATGTCGCCGTCGGAGTAGGACAGCTGAATCGAGCTTCCCGTCACCTCGACCGGGTCGCCGTATATCGCGCTGCCGTAGTACTGCTCGGCATCCGCGGTGGACAGGTTGATGCAGCCGTTGGTGACGTTGGTGTTGCCCTGCGCCCCGGAGCTGGCGGGGTTGGCGTGGATGAACTCGCCGTTGTTGGAGATCCGCACCGCCCAGCGTTCGTGGATGTGGTTGTAGCCGGCCGCCGGGTTGGACATGTAGAAGTCGGCGTACTTCTCGGTGACGACGTGGATGCCGTTGCGGGTGACGTTGCGCGCCTTGTC
>NZ_MBEM01000112.1:0-558 GCF_001954045.1 Mycobacterium sp. SP-6446
GATCGGCCTGGCACTCGGCGGGGTGGAACCCGACGCCGGTCTGTTGTTGCTCGCGATCATCGTGGCCTCGGGAGCCGCGATCGGCACGCAGATCAGCGCCGCCATCACCTTCGTCATCGGCGTCCTCGCGATCGTCGAGATCACGCTGCTCAGCTATTTGGCCGTGCCGGCGAAAACCGAAGCGGTGCTGCAAAGCCTCCACGACTGGGCGCTGCGCCACCGCCGAAAAATCCTGATCGCCATGTTCGCGGTGGCTGGGGTCTCGCTGGTGGCCAGCGGCATCGGCAGCGTCTGAACAGTCTGGGGTCCAGTGCTTCTAAGTTATAGTCACGTCTCGCACTACAACGAACCGCCGTGAGTTAGCCGTTAGCTGCCCAGCGCCACCGACACAGCACACTTCGCTGCAGATTGAGAAGAGATTCCATGCCGACAGACCCGCGATGAAGTGTGTGCTGGCGAGCTATGGAACGCGTGGCGATGTGGAGCCCTGCGTCGCAGTCGGCCGTGAACTGCTGCGCCGCGGTCACGACGTGTACATCGCGGTTCCGCCTGACCTGG
>NZ_MBEM01000113.1:0-23217 GCF_001954045.1 Mycobacterium sp. SP-6446
GGGCGCCACGCCCCCACCTTTTTTGCTATACATTAGCGGCGCTCGATTCGGCGGCCGACGAGTCGGCGCTGATCGAGTACATCGCCGAACTCGAGAGAGCCAAATCCGCGGCGGCGGCGCGCCCCGCGCGCGCCGCGGCCGCGCGCGACACAATGCGCCGCGAGGCCGAGGCGGCCGCCGGGGTGCCCGCTGCTCAACGCGGACGCGGGTTGGCCAGCGAGATCGCGCTGGCACGACGCGACGCCCCTTCCCGGGGCGGCCGGCATCTGGGCTTTGCCAAGGCGCTGGTACACGAAATGCCGCACACGCTGGCGGCACTGGAATGCGGGACGCTCTCCGAGTGGCGGGCCACCTTGATAGTGCGGGAAAGCGCCTGCTTGGACGTCGAGGACCGTCGCACGCTGGACGCCGAGTTGTGCGCCGACCCGGACCGGCTCACCGGAATGGGCGATGCGCGGGTGGCCGCGGCCGCCAAGGCGATCGCCTACCGCCTGGATCCGCACGCCGTGGTAGATCGGGCGGCCAAGGCCGAGAACGAGCGCACCGTCACCATTCGGCCGGCACCCGACACCATGACCTATCTGACCGCGTTGTTGCCGGTGGCCCAGGGAGTTTCGGTGTACGCGGCGCTGCGCCGGGAGGCGGACACCCGCTGCGACGGGCGCTCACGCGGACAGGTGATGGCCGATACGTTGGTCGAACGGGTCACGGGCCGCGACGCAACGGTGCCGATTCCGGTCGCGGTCAACTTGGTGCTCTCGGATGAAACGCTGCTGGGCGGCGATAGCGCGCCGGCCGATATCGGCGGATATGGCCCAGTGCCAGCCGCGGTCGCCCGCGCGATGATCTCCAGCGCCGTCGGCGACGGACGCTCTCGGGCGACGCTGCGCAGGCTCTACGCCCGACCCGGGGCGGGCGCGCTGGTGGCGATGGAGTCACGGGCGCGGCTTTTCCCGCGAGGGCTGGCCGCCTTCATCGAATTGCGGGACCAGCGTTGTCGCACTCCCTACTGCGACGCGCCGATCCGACACCACGATCATGCGCGACCGTGGGCCCAAGCCGGCTCGACCACCGCGGACAATGGCCTCGGATTGTGCGAGCGCTGCAACTACACCAAGGAAGCAGCCGGGTGGCGGGTCAGCACGAGCATCGACGAAACCCACACTCACACGGCCGAATTCACGACCCCGACGGGTAAGACCTACCGGTCAGCGGCCCCGCCGCGCGCCCCGACGATCATGTTCAGCGAGTTCGAATTCCGCATCAGCGTGGCGCTGCCGCGACACGCCGCCTAGGCGATAGCCTCACCCTTGGCCGGTGAGGTGCTCGAGGTCGATGACTTCGCCGCGGTTGATACTCACCCAATCGCGCCCATCGAGGTAGGGCCGCAGACTTCGGCCGATGAGTTCGACGTCGGCCGGCGCCTTCGGCCGCTGAAGTTCGTAGACATGCGGCAAGTCGGCCATGCCCGTCACCACGCTCCACAGCTTCAGCGAATCCGGCCCGGTCGGCGGGTCCACCAACACCGGCCCGAACAGGCACTGTCCGGACAAGAACAGCGTCGGAACGCCGTATCCGCCCGCGTCGACGACCCGCTGATGCTCGGCGCGAACTTCGTCGTGGGTGGTCGGGTCGGCCAGCGCCGCATCAAACATCGCCGCATCGACGCCGATCTCGCCCAGCAGGCGTCGCGCAACCGCGGGGTCGTGCGGTTTGCCACCCGCGGCGTGCAGTTCGTGTCCGATCGCCGCGTACCACCGGTCCAGCAGCGACATGTCCGTGCGACGCAGCAGCGCCCCGATCCGCATCAGGGACCAGCCGTAGGACCAATCCCGCTCCCACGGATGCTTCTTGCCGGCTTCGCGATTGATCTCCTCGAGGCTGAAGAACCGCCAATTGATCGTGATCCCCGCTTGCTCACGGACGTCGCGGATCCATAGCGACGTCTGGTAAGCGAACGGACACATCGGGTCGAAGTGAAAGTCCACGACGGTACTCATCGAGCCCTCCGTCTTGCGTCAGTAGTGATACGTGTCCGACGGCGCCGGCATGTGGACGGGTTCGTCCTCGAAGTCCGAAGCCTCGATGCCATAGGAGCGAGCCAACTCGAGGATCTTGGTGGCCCGGGCGATGCGCGGCAGGTCGGACCCATTGCGGATCTCTCCCCCGTCACGTTCGAACTCGGCGAAAAACTCCTTGGCCCAGCCGATTTCGTCTTGCGAGGGCGACAGCCCCTCGTTCACCACCGCACACTGCTCCGGCGAGAGGCAAATCTTGCCGGTCATGCCGAACTCGACGGAGACGGCCGTGGCCTCGATGAGCTTGAGCGCGTTGGAGCCGATTGTCGGGCCGTCGATGGCGCTGGGCAGGTTGGCCGCCCGCGCGGCGATCGTGAAGCGCGACCGGGCGTAAGCCAGCGTGGTCGGGTCCTCCCCCAGCCCGGTGTCACGCCGGAAATCGCCGATACCGAAGGCAAGCCGGAAGGTGCCCTTGGCCGCGGCGATTTCGGTGACGCGCTCGAGACCGCGCGCCGTTTCGACCAACGCCACGATCGGAACGTCGGGCAGTCGCTTCGCGGTCTCGGTGATGTGGTCCACCGATTCGACCATCGCGAGCATCACTCCGCCGACCTGGGTGCGGGCCAGCGCGGCCAAATCGTCGGCCCACCATGGGGTACCGAAGCCGTTGATGCGAACCCAGTCGGTGTTTTCGCCGCCAAGCCAACGCACGACGTTGTCGCGGGCGGCGGCCTTGTCCTTGGGCGCCACCGCATCCTCGATGTCGAGGACGACGATGTCGGCGCGCGAGCGCGCCGCGGCCTCGAACCGGTCGGCATGCGCGCCGTTGACCAATAACCAACTGCGCGCCAGAACCGGATCGATGCGCGAACCTATGTCGGCAGGATCCGCCGCGTCGATGTTGACCTCTTCATACATTCCCTAAACCGTAGCGATATCGAAAAAGTGCGGTGGAGCTGGGGCGTTTGAGTATCCCCCCGCGGGGTACCTTCCGCCGAAGCGGTGCACAGCCCCAAGCCCGCGCTCCCTTGCACCAATGGAGGTATCGGCGATGGCCGACATGATGGTTCAATCGCCCGACGAGGTCGTGGCGTTTCTCAAAGCGCAGCACAACCTCATCGAGGACATGTTCGACGAAGTGCTGCACGCGTCGGACCCACAGGCGCGCGAAAAGCCGTTCGTGGAGTTGCGGCAGTTGCTGGCCGTGCACGAGACGGCCGAGGAAATGGTGGTGCACCCCCGGGTTCGCCGCGAGGCCCGCTCCGGCGACGCGATCGTCGACGCCCGGTTGACCGAGGAGCACGAGGCCAAGGAAGTGCTCTCGCAGATCGAGAAGCTCGACATCACCTCGCAGCGGTTCATCGACGAGCTCACCAAGCTGCGCGACGCCGTGCTTGACCACGCGAAGCGCGAGGAGGACGAGGAGTTCCCGGTGCTGAAGCGAGAAGTCGACGCCGACGATCTCAAGCGGATGGGAACAGCGGTACGGGCGGCCGAAGCCATCGCGCCGACCCGTCCGCATCCCGGCGTGGAATCGGCGAAGCTGAATTTCGCCGTTGGCCCGTTCGCGTCGATGCTCGACCGGGCCCGCGATTTGATTCAACAAGCCGTCGGCTAGTCGCGACCGGCAGCAGTTTCCGTAGTCTCGGTGGCGTGAGCGTCACACCCGAGATGGCCGTCGCCTTGGGCGACCGGTTCTCGCGCGCGTTGCCGGAGATGGCCGTCCGCTGGCAGGCCGAGACGGCTCCCGAGACGCGGCTGCTCGTGCTCAACGAGACGCTGGCCGAGGAGCTAGGACTCGACGCCGCCTGGCTGCGCAGCCCCGACGGGCTGCGGTTTATGGTGGGCAACCTGGTCCCCGAAGGCGCAGTTCCCGTCGCCCAGGCTTACGCCGGACATCAGTTCGGCGGCTACCAGCCGCGGTTGGGCGACGGCCGAGCGCTACTCCTGGGCGAGCTCGTCGACTGCCACGGACGCGTGCGCGACATCCACCTGAAAGGTTCGGGCCCCACACCATTCGCGCGCGGTGGCGACGGCCTGGCCGCGGTGGGGCCGATGTTGCGCGAATACATCGTCAGCGAGGCGATGCACGCCCTGGGCGTGCCAACCACGCGATCCCTGGCCGTCGTGGCTACCGGACGCCCGGTGCAGCGCGAGACGCTGCTGCCCGGCGCCCTGCTCGTCCGCGTCGCCGGCAGCCACCTGCGGGTGGGCAGCTTCCAATACGCCGCATCGACCGGCGACGTCGGCCTGCTGCAACGGCTCGCCGACCATGCCATCGCCCGCCACCATCCGGCCGCGGCGCGCGCCGAGCGCCCGTACCTCGCACTGTTCGAGGCGGTGGTCGCCGTTCAGGCGTCGCTGATGGCCCGGTGGATGCTGATCGGGTTTATCCACGGCGTGATGAACACCGACAACATGACGGTCTCCGGGGAAACCATCGACTACGGGCCATGCGCGTTCATGGAGGCCTACAACCCGGATACGGTCTTCAGCTCGATCGATTTCTGGGGCCGCTACGCGTTTGGCAATCAGCCGGCGGTGGCCGGGTGGAACCTCGCCAGGTTCGCCGAAGCACTGCTTCCGCTGCTCTCCGACGACGTCGAGGAGGCGGTCGCGCTCGCGGAGCAGTCGTTCGGCGTGTTCCGTGTTCGTTATGACGCCGTCTGGCTATCGGGTATGCGCGCCAAACTTGGTCTGCCGGCCGGCGTCGCCGACGAGGTCGTCAGGTCGTTGGTCGACGAGTTGCTGACCCTGCTGCAGGAGAACGCCGTCGATTACACCTCGTTCTTCCGACGCCTGGGCCAGGCGGCCCGAGGAATCGGCGAATCCGAACCGGGCTTGGACGACTGGACGTCGCGCTGGCGAGCCCTGGGCCCCGACGCCGCGTCGATGGATCGCGTCAACCCGATCTACATTCCGCGCAACCATCTTGTCGAGGAGGCCCTGACCGCGGCCACGGCCGGCGATCTCGATCCGGTCGAGCGACTGCTGGAGGCGGTCAGCGCCCCCTATGAGGAACGACCCGGCCTCGAGCGCTACGCCAGCCCGGCACCCGAGGATTTCGGCCCCTACCAAACGTTCTGCGGCACTTGAGGTTTACGCCAGTTTGTCGAATTCCGCCTGCAGCTCGTCCAAACGGCGAAGCGTCTGATCGCGGGGCTCGGTGGGCAGCTCCACCAGAACATGATCGACGCCGAGGTCGCGGTAGCCCTCGAGATCTTTCGCCTCCCATTCCTCGCCCATGTGGACGTGGATCACGGGCACGTCGTGATCGGCGACTGCCCGCAATTCCTCGAGCGGGGCCGACAACAGGTCCGCCGACGGGCTCAGGGAGATCCAGCCAGCCTTTAGCCCGGCGATGCGCTTGAAGTTCGCCGGCCCACCGCCGAGGTACAACGGCGGATAGGGCTTCGTCAGAGGCTTGGGCCAGCTGTAGATGGGATCGAAGTTCACGAATTCCCCATGGAATTCAGCCTTTTCGTTCGTCCAGATCTCGATCATCGCGCGCAACCGCTCTTCGGACACGCGTCCCCGCACCGAGGGATCGACACCGTGGTTGGCGATTTCCTCGCGGAACCAGCCGACACCGACGCCGAAGCGGAACCGTCCCTGCGACACCAGATCCAGCGACGCCACCTCTTTGGCCGTCAGGATCGGGTCGCGCTGCGGGAGCAAGGCGATACCGGTGCCGAGGGTCAGGTTCTCGGTGGCGACGGCCGCCGCCGTCAGCGCCACGAACGGATCCAGGGTGCGGTAGTACTTCGGGGGAATCGGACCACCGGCGGGATACGGGGTCTTCGCGTCGACCGGGATGTGCGAGTGCTCGGCGAGGAACAGCGACTCGAACCCGCGCTCCTCGAGCGCCTCGCCTAGCTCCACCGGGCCAATGCCCTCATCGGTGACAAAAGTCAGCACCCCGAAACCCATGTCCGCTCCCATCGTCGTTGGACGGTGACAGTCAACCCCATCGGGGCGCGTTTCATTCCGGGCGCCGATGCCCTACTGGTCGCCGATCGACGCGTCGGTCCGCTGAGGCTTCGGTCTGCGGCGGGTGGCGCCCCACAGGCCCACGCCGATGCCGATGATCGCGCCACCGAGGCCGATGAGCTGTTGGGGGCGCTTGAGTTCGCCGTGGACGCTTAGCCCGCCGATCAGGTCGGCCGCATCGGCGCCCCCGGAGGCGAGGAACCAGCCCCGGGTGTTCTTGCCACGCAGCGCCGCCGTCGCAAGCAAACCGCCGATCAGGGCGTCGCGATAGCCCATCGACCGCAGCAGCAGACGCGCCGTCGGCGTCGGCTCTTCGCTATCGCCCCACAGCCGGTTCGCACCCAGCGGGTCGACGAGGAAATGGACACCCGAGGCGAGCCGGATGGTGCCCGCGACGAGCCCGGCGCGGTCGATCGACATTGCCGCAGCCTAGCGCGACGGCAAACGGCGAAGATGGGATCCGCGAATAGAGAGGGTTACCTTGGGGTGTTGATGACGGATCAGGGGGACCCGCTCACTCGTCGGCATGCTTACGCGAGCCGTCCAGTCACGCGGCGGCGAAACAAGCTCGCCCCCGACCCCGATGTCCGTCGCGCCATCGTGGCCGCCGCGTCGAAAACCGTCCGCGAGCAGGGAGTCCAGGGACTCAGTGTCGCCGCGGTCCTGGATCGCGCGCAGCTCAGCACTCGCGCG
Organism: Mycobacterium sp. SP-6446; assembly: GCF_001954045.1. NCBI lineage: Bacteria > Bacillati > Actinomycetota > Actinomycetes > Mycobacteriales > Mycobacteriaceae > Mycobacterium > Mycobacterium sp. SP-6446. The sequence goes on from NZ_MBEM01000113.1 coordinate 6,702, forward strand.
TTCTATCGACATTTCGAATCGAAGGATCAGCTGGTTGCGGCGCTGTTTCTGGAGGTGACGCGCAATGAGGTGCTGCGGCTGAGAACGAAGATGGCCGCGGCCCCCACCCCGGCGGCGGCGGTGGCCGCCTGGATCGAGGGACGACTCGACCTCGCCTTCGACGAGGACATCGACTCGGAACTGCGCCAGGTTGCCCTGGAGGCCCAGGCCGCGATGTCCTCCTCACCCGAGCTGGTGTCGCCGGCGTACAACGCGATTCTGGAGCCACTCATCGAGCAGCTTCAGCGCGGTCTGGAACTCGGCGTGTTTCGTGACATCCTTCCGGCGACCGCCGCGAAGTCGATCCATGGCGTCGTGTGGGGCCACACTCACCGCCAGCGGGCGACGGACGAGTGGGCGCGCGCCGACGTTCGCAACCGTGCGCTGCGGTTCTGCCTGCGGGGATTGGGTGTGCCGCCCGAAACGATCGCGCAAATCGTTGCGGGTGGCGGCGCATAGCGGGCGATGGCTACCATGACCGTCATGGCCGAGCCGGGCCCGGCGGGCGATAAGACCGCCGGACTCACCAATGACGAGACCGTCGCCGTGCCCAATTCCGCAGCGCCTGAGGCGGCCGAGCTGGCGTGGTCAAGCAACGATGAGGGCGATGGCGAAAGCGACGGCAACGACCGCCGCGACGACGACGGACGACGCGGCCGGGCGGATGACCGCCAATCATGGCGTGCCACTTGGCGTATCGCGGCCGCGCTCGTCGCGGCCGGTCTGGTTCTCGCCGGGGCGATCGTGTTCGGGCGCTCGCTGTTGACCGGCGATACCAAAGCCGCGCCGAAGCCGGCGGCACCGGCTACGCCGAAGGGCGGCGCGACTCCTGGGTCAACGGCCGGTTCACCGCCGTCGGCCGGCCCGTCGTCAATCGTGTCCACCCCGGATCAGGACAACAAATACATTCAGGCGCTCAATGACCGGGGCATCTCATTCGCCAATCCCGACGCCGCTATCGCGAACGGGAAGCTGGTGTGCAGCGACATCGGCCGAGGGGTCTCGGTGCCGCAGATCACCGCGGCATTTCGCGCGAGTAATCCCGGACTCGCGGACTCGGCCGACACCTACGTGAAAATCTCGGTTCAGACCTACTGCCCGCAGAATAACAACTTGGTGGGTGGAGGGGCCTGAAACGACTGCGCAGCAACGTATTACGCGCTTGCCCTCGGGTCAATCCCTGAAGCCGGCGATGAACCGTTGCACGCTGCGTGTCAGTGACCGCGGGACGTGGTCGGGGTCCATGAGGTCGTTCTCCGCCAGCGGACTCGCCTCACCGGCCACCGTCTCCTCGGTGACGGGCCGCAGCGTCTTGCCGTCCCCCCGCAGCGCCTCGATGGCCTTGACCAACGACCCGCACTCGACCAGCGCGCTCTCGAGCTCGTCGACGGACACGCCGAGGTGTTCTGACACCAATTCATGCCGCACTGAAGTGATTTGGCGGCGGATGCCATCGTGTTCCGGATTGTTCGACTGCGCCTCGATGGCGATGTCGCACTCGCTGTCGAAGCCCAGCGAGCGGTTGTTGAGATTCGACGAGCCGATGCGCAGTAACCGATCGTCGGTGATCAGCACCTTCGAGTGGACGTAAATCGGTTCACCGCCATCGGTCACCGGCCAATAGACACCCAATCGCTGATGCTCGTCGGCGGCCCAGAGGACTTGAATGAGCCGGTGCCGCGCGCTGTCCATCGTTCCCCGCTCGAGGGGATTGTTGCCCCTGCGGGGAATGACGATGACGATCTCCGGGCCGTCGGCTTCCCTGAGTCGAGCAGCGAGCGCATCGACGAGCCGCCGGGCCGCTAGGTATTGATTCTCCAGATAGATGGTGGCGCGTGCCGCCGCGATGGCCGCGAGGTTGAGCGCCTCCACTTCGCGCACCTCGCGGCGGTCCTCGAGTTCCGGCAGCGTCCGCGCGATCCCGACGTCGACGTTGCGCAGAGTAGGTTCCAGCCCACGCGGCCAGGTGACGTGCTTCGGGTCGACTGACTCCAACGACTGGCCGGTCGCCGTCAGCCACCGGGCCCGTGCCTGCTCACCGAGCGCGCGCGCCGCCGCGCCGTCAACTGCCGCGGCGACCTCGTGCCGCGGCCCATACCTGCGCCCCATCGTCCGACGGCCGCGACTGTCGTGTCGATGCGCACGGGTATCCCATCGGTCCAGGGTGAGGTCGACGCCGCCGCAGAAGGCGACCGCATCGTCGATGACCACGATCTTCTGGTGGTGGACCGCGCCGATCGGGTGCGCCCCGTCGATGGCGAGATGCATCCGCTTGCTGCTGATCTGATTCAGCAGCGCCACCGGGGTGACCCCGAACCAGATGCCGTCGAAGGCTGGGAGCAGGCGCAGATTGGACTTCAGCACGTAGATCTCGAGAGCCGGTCGCTTCCGCAGCATCCAATAGAGGAAGGCGCCCAGCTGGTTAGGGCCGGGAAGCGTCTTGGTGCCTCGCTCGAACGTCGTCCGGGCGTCGAAATCCCATCCGGCCAGGATTATTCGGTGGTGAGCGCGCAGCATGGCCGCCTTGACGTGCCTGAAGTAATCGGCCCCGTCGATGATGTAGGCGAACTGATCGGCACGCTCAATTCGCCAGCACGTCTGGCCCGGAGCTAGCAATCGATCGTCGCCCACCGCGGACATAGCGCGTGTCTACCATATTGGCGGCCTGGTGACCGGCCCGGTGGCGCTCTCGGTGCCGTTCCCAGTGGCTTCTCAGTGCCGTTCTCAGTGGCTTCTCAGTGCCGTTCTCAGTGGCTTCTCAGCGACACGCGAATACCCTGGCGCTCCCATATTGCTTGGCGCAGAGACCCTTAACGGTAATCCGATTGCGAGTGCGAGATGAGTAAGCCAAGGGGCGTACCGGAAGGCCCGTGATGCGAATCGCGTCCGTGATCGCCCGCCAACTGCTGGACTGCAAGGCTCGGCCGTTGGTCGAGGTTGAAATCACCACCGATACCGGCCATGTCGGTCGCGGCGCATCGCCGACGGGTACCTCGGTCGGCGTGCACGAGGCCTTCGTCCTGCGTGACGGGGACCGGGCCGAATACGACGGGCTGAGCGTGCACCGCGCCATTTCCGCCGTGACCGACGAAATCGCCCCCGTTCTCGTTGGCGCGGAACTCGACGACCCGCGGTCCCTGGACCGGGTCCTGATCGAACTCGACGGCACGCCGGACAAGCGTCGGCTTGGCGGAAACGCGATCTACTCCACCTCGGTCGCGCTGCTGCGCGCGGCTTCGGCCGCGGCGGGCATGCCCACCTACACCTACGTCGGCGCGCTGCTGGGGCTCGAGCCGCCCACCACCGTGCCGGTGCCCAGCTTCAACATGATCAATGGCGGCCGTTACGGCGATATTTTCCAGACGTTCAACGAGTTTCTCGTCGTGCCCTATCGGGCCGGCTCGATCCAGTCGGCGGTAGAGGAGGGCGTGAGCTTGTTCGGTGTGCTCGGCGAGACGCTCGCCGAGCGGTATGGCCGCGCGCCGCTTGTGGCGTCGTCGTACGGGTATGTCGCGCCCTCCAGCGACCCGCGCGTCGTCCTGGAAATTCTGGCCGAAGCGGTCCAGCGCGCCGGTTGTACCGACGTCATGGCATTCGCCCTGGACTGTGCGTCCGGCGAGGTGTACGACAGAGCCTCTCAGACATATGCGTTCGACGGTGAGCGGGTGAGCGCGGATGCCCTGATCGATTACGTCCGTGGGCTTTCGGAGGAATTCCCGATGTTGTTCGTCGAGGATCTGCTCGACGGCGACGACTGGGATGGGTTCGCCGACGCCGTTCGGAGCATTGACCGTTCGATCATCCTCGGCGACGATCTGATCGTCACCAACCGCGACCGCTTGGAGTTGGCGGTAAAGATGTCGGCCGTTGACGGTTTCATTCTCAAGCCCAATCAAGTCGGGACTATCGCGGAGGCGCTGGACTGCTGGGAGTACGCCTCGCACAATGGGATTCTGGCCATCCCGTCGGGGCGGTCGGGCGGGGTCATCGACGACGTCGTGATGGACCTGGCAGTGGGATTGAGGGCGCCGTTTCAGAAAAACGGCGCGCCGCGGTCGGGCGAGCGCATCGAGAAGCTCAACTTTCTGCTGCGCGCGGCGGAACGCATCCCGAACTGTGCGCTGGCGGACGTGCCTGCCTTGGTGAGGTTCTGAGCGCGCTTGGGCTTTAGATGCCCAATACCAGCCCCGCCGTCAAGGCGGCCGCGCACACCGCCGAGACGATCGAGAGCGCCACCCAATCGGCCCGCTTCGGCCGCGACGGGCCCGCCGAGATCTGGCCGGTGCCGCCGCGAGCGGTGATGGCGTCGCCCATCTCGTCGGCGCGCCGCAGCGTCACGGTGATGACCGCGACGACGAGGTCGATCACGTCTGCCGCCAGCCGCCGGAGCCGGGCCCCGCGGGTTCGCGGTGTGTCTTTGGGCCGCAACCGGCGCGCGGCATAGAGCACGCGGAACTCGTCGATCAGCATCGGGAAAGTGCGCAGTGCGAGTCCCAGTGCCACCGCCCAATCGTCGACGGGGATCCGCAATGGTCGCAGCCGACGGCCCAGAGTGGCCACCGCCGGCGCGATTTCGGCGACATTGGTCGTCCACGACACCAGCGCGCCCAGGCCGAGCAACACGACCGACAGCGCCGTCAGGCGCAGGAAGTCCAACAGACCGCCAAGGCCGAGCGACAGCGCGCCCACGTGAATCTGCGGACTACCGCCGGCCAACGCCGCGGTGGCGGCGACGACGGCAAGCAGGATCGGAAGCCAGCGCGGCACCGACGGCAGCGCGCCTCTGGGAATGCGCGCGAACCAGGCGCCCGCGAGAACCAGCGCGGCGACGAGTCCGATCGCCACCCATCCCGGGTTGATGGTCAACAACACCGAAATGGCGGCAACGGCAAGCAGTTTGGTGCCGGCCCACAACTCGTGCATGGCGGAGCGTCCGGGCACTGGGCGCAACAGCACGACGGGACGCCGCTGGCGGCTGGTCGTGTGCTTGGCCGGTGGGGCGGCCGTCTCGTTGGTAGCCCCCGCACGCGGCGACGCCGATTCCAGCCGACCGTCTCGCAGGTGCAGGATGCGCGGGCACAGATCCTCCAGGCCGGCGAAGTCATGCGAGATGACCACCACGGTCAGACCGGTCTCACGTCGCCGGTCCGCGAGCAGGCGCACCAGTCCGCGCTGGCTGGCCGCGTCGAGGCCCGCCAGTGGCTCGTCGAGGACCAATACCCGTGGCGACCGGGCCAGCAATCCGGCGAGCACCACCCGGCGCATCTGGCCGCCGCTGAGTTGGTCGATGCGCCGCTTCGCCAGGGCGGCATCCAGGCCGACCGCTGCCAGCGCCGCGGTCACCCTGTCGTGATCGTCGGGTGAAAAGCCCGCTGCCGCAGCAACTTCCAGGTCAACCCGGCTGCGCATCAACTGCAGTCGGGCAGCCTGAAATTGGAGCGCGACCGCGCCGACCTGCTCCGCGGCGGGGCGCTCGTTGACCAGGCACGTGCCGGTGGTCGGCACCGTCAACCCGGCCATGATCCAAGCCAGCGTCGACTTGCCCGAGCCGTTGTCGCCGTGGATCAGCAGCCCGTCGCCCTCGTGCACCGAGAAGCTGATGTCGCGCAGCGCGGTCTGCGCCCACGGGGTGCCACTGCCGTATTCGTGGCCGACACGGTTGAGTTCGAGCACCGGCGCGTTTGATCGGTGTACGACGGCGGCTGTCGGCGCCGGCGCCCTTGCGGCTTCGACCATTGCTGTGTTGTCCGCCGAGTCGCTGAGGTCGATGGTGCGGTCGGCGTGCTCGGCTTCGTTGTCGTAGTGGGTGATGTGCACCAGGGCAGTTCGGTGGCGGTCGGTCAGACCGGACAACACGGCGAGCAGTGCGTCGCGGCCGCGTTGGTCGACCATGCTGGTGACCTCGTCGGCGATGAGCAGTGCGGGCTCTCGCGCCAGCGCCGCGGCCACGGCCAAACGCTGCAGTTCACCGCCGGACAGACCGCCGGTGTCGCGTTCGGCGAGGCCGGCCAGCCCGACCTCACCGAGCAACCGTTCGATATCAATGCTTTTGCCGGGCGGCAATCCCCAGACCACGTCGTCGGCGACCCGCGTGCCGAGCACCTGGCTTTCCGGGTGTTGCATGACGACCGCGGTGCCGCCAAGGTCACCGAGTCCCACCGCGCCGGGGCGTTCGACGGTGCCCGATGTCGGTTCGCGGCCGGCCAGGATCAGCATCAGCGTGGTTTTCCCCGAACCATTGGCACCGGTGACGGCCACATGTTCGCCCGCCCGCACGTCCAGGCTGACCGCACGCAACGCATCGCGGTCAGTGTGCGGGTAGCGAAGGCGCACGGCGTCCAGCCGCACCGGGATCGGCTCGATCGATCCGGAGCTGATCGGCGCATCCAGTTTGTGCACATCGGGAATTCCCCGCAGCCGCAGCAGCACTCGCGACAACGCCCACCAACCGATCAACGAGGCACCCATGATCGCAATGACCGCGTATCCGACAATGAGCCACTGCCAATACTGCAGCGCGTCTGCGAAGAATTGCTTGAGGCCCTGCGCGAACGCCTGCAGATGCGGCACGCGCGAGATCGCCCTCGCGACACCGTCCACCGTGGCGGTGATCGTGTGGAAGATCAGCTGCCTTAGCCGCACCAGGAACGTCAGCGCGACGACCACCGTGACGCCTACGGCAAGACCGGCGCCGAAGGACGTCGCGAGCACGGTCGGCGTGCCCCGGCGGCGGCGTTTCACGATTCCCGCCAGTCCGCCGACATAGGCACACAGGGCGACCGCCCCGAACCCGCTCATTCCGACGACCAGGAACCCGATCACACTCGCGGCGACGGTCGCGGTGATCAGAACGCGGATCCGGTAGCGATAGCTCAGCAGGCCCATCGGCACGGTGCCCAGCAGTCCTAGCGCCCCCGCGTGCGGAAGGATGACCGCAATGATCGCTATCGCGGCGCACAGGGCGCCCATCACCGCGGCGTGCGCCAACTCGGCGGGCCGTAGCGATCGAGCCGGAGCACGTCCGCTCATCGGTCGCGTGTGACAGTCGTCGGTGTCATCCGGAACATGCGCCCAAACCAGTTGCCTCGTCACCTAATCGAGACCTCGACGCGTGCGCCTGGCGGGCGAAAAAGTTGCTGTAAACATGGGAGCGCCAGCGTATGGATCGACCGCTGAGAGGCCGCTGAGAAGGCTATTGAGACGATTTCTGCCCGGCGAGGACGCGATACGCGCCAACAAAAGTCTGACTGACCTGCTAGTTCGTTCCGCTGTTACCGTACATTTCGAGAATGCCGACGCGCGCCGCATCATAGTATTTGACGATACGATCTCGCACCCACTCCAATGGATCCGCATACGCATTGGCTTCAGCTATCGCAATTCGTAAGCGTTCTTGCGGCGGCGCATTCGATCGTTTCGAAAACTTGCTGAGATAATGCCATTGCTCGCCCGTCAAACCGAAGTCGTTTGGCGCATTTAGCGGCGCAATCATGCAGTTAACCTCGCCTTCGCGAGAAAACGCATATATCTGCATTTTGCAATCGCTCGACCGATAATAGACGATGTGACGTTCAATCCCGCCTTCATCAGGTCTGTCATCGACCTCGTCCAACACGAAACCACGTTCTTCTAACAGTGGCCCCACTTTCGTTTCAACTCGTGCAGAAAAATCGGAAGTCATCTCTATCTGCCTCCCACATAAACCCAAGAGTCTCCAACTCGTTCATATCCGTATGCCGCAGCATTCTCGTTAAGGAAGTTGATTTCCCTCGCGGAGAACGACGTCGCGCGATCCTCGGCCATGTCTTCAAGAGAAGAGTATTCATTGCGGTCGAGGATGTATTCGATCCGTCCGACGTGGCTTTCCATCTGACCACGGAGAAATTGTTCGTTGACTTGCCAGGCAAGATCTTTGGCTTCAACCGGACTGAGCCCGTGGGTGATGGCATCCCAGGTCGAGCCGCCGGTATCGAAGTAGATTCCGCCGTGGCCTCGGGCGTCGCCTATGTAACCGCCTTCCTGGCCGTCGAACGCGCCCAGGACTACTCGGTCTGGGTTGTTGCCGACATAGTGGGTCGACATGTCAGCGAGTTGCCGGCTCAGGTCTGCGGTGGGCCCTCCGTGGGCGAACGCGGAATTGAGATCCGCCGCCGCCCCGTCTGCCCACGGGTTGTAACCGAAGGGGTGGTCGAGGCCGATCGGTGCATGGGGTGAAACCGCTGGACCCGTGTCGAGCACACCAGGGCCAATGTCGCCCAGTCCCGCCTTAACAGCTGCACCCTCTCCGCCGAAGAGCAGGCCGGGCAGCGTGGTGGCAGCGTCGGAGGCTTTGCCGCCGAGATAGTAGGCCGCGCTGGGTGAGTCCAACGCGTTCTTGACTTCCCCGGCCACCGCGCCAATCGGGTTTTGCGCCGTCTCGACGGTGCCCTTCAGCATCTGCGTCCATGACTCGAGGACACCGGGCGCTCCAGGTCCTCCTTGCCCGAGGAGGTTCTTGATCCCCTGTTCGGTCGCAAACCAGCGGTCGCCGAACCCTTCGCCAAATCCCGGTGGCGGCGCGGGTGGTGGTTCGGGGGGGACGTAGTGGGGCCCGCCGGTCGCGATCCATTGCTGGGCCTGCTGCAAGTAATCGTTTAGTCGTGGCTCGATCTGATCGGGCGGTACACCGTCGTGGCGCAGCATTCCGCGGATGATCCCCTTGACGTTCTCCAATTCCGCGGGCTTTGGTGGAGGCGGCAGTGCACCAGGCACAACCGGTTGCTGAAGCCGTCTCAGTAAGTCCAGCGGGCTCCCGGGGGGAGGTTGCTGACCGCCGGCACCGGGCGGATCATTCTTGCCCGTCGGCAGCAACAGGTCTTCAAGCGATGGCGGCTTGCCCCCGGCGGCCGCGGGACTCGGCGGGCCCTTCGGCGGAGTGCCGCCGGGCTCGGAATCGCCGGCACCACCGGGCAATACCATGTCCTGCCACGTTTTCGGCTTGCCCTCTGGCGCGGGCTTCGGTGGGCCTTGCGGCGGCGCGGCGCCGCCCGGCTGGACCCCGGCGGCATCCAGCGGTACGTCGCCGACGGACGCGCCGACCGCGGTGGCAAGCTCGTGGTCGGCGTTGTGGGCGTGCACCTTGCAGGCGTTGAGCTCACTTTGCAATATCTGCAGCTCCTGGGCGAGGTCGATCCGATTCGTCCCAATCCCCTTGGAGCCCACGTCGATTCGCCAATCCGGCGTGATGGACCAGCCGTTAGCCTGAGCGGCCCGTTCGACGTCATCCAGCTCGCGCTTGCACGCACCCACATCCGCCTCGGCGTGCGACACGGCCGCCGCCACCCGCTGCGATTCCGCGCCATCCGCCTCGATGTCGCGGCGAATCTTGCCCACGTCGGCGCGGAAAGCGTCCCCAGCTTCCCCTTGCCATTCGGCGAGGACATTGTGGGCCTGCTGCAGACTGTCTCCCAAGCGCTGCAACGTATTAGCGCGCCCGGTGGCCGTCTGGAACACCGAGTGAATCGCGTTGAGATCCCAGCGCTTGACGTCGGCAGGAGTCAGGGGCGCCACCCGCTACTCCCGTCCCTGCACCGACCTGAGCGCCTGGGCTGATGCGTCCTCGTTCTCGACGAAGTTGACCATCGCGTCGCCCACGTGGATCCCCAAACCGCCCACCTGGAGCTTGTGCTGATTGTGTCGGGCCTCCCACCGAGCCGCGAGCTCGGCCAGCGCGAGCTGTGAGGACCCGACCCAGCCCGGCGCGGCCTCGGCCAGCCCGTCCTCGTGGCTGACGAAGTCCGAAGCGGCCTCACCGACCGCGTTGAGGATGTGGTTGCTGCCCACATGCAACGCGACGGGATCTACTTTTAACTCATCGGCCACGACGGCACCCTTTACTGATGACGGCACTGCGCAGTGAAGCTTAGCCCGTTTGGCGAGGCCACGCCCCTCACCTCACCTGGTCAGACCCTCGTATCGTGAAGGCGGTGTGTGAGCCAGCGCCCGGCCGACCCGATGTGCGGCCGGACATCGTCAGCCGCCGTCAGCTGCTAGGGCTGGCCGGCAGCCTCGGCGTGGCGTCTATGGTCGGCGCCTGCTCGAGTTCTACACCGTCGAGCGTCAAGCTGACCGCTTCCACTTCGGCGCCGCTGCTATGCCGAGACGCGTGGGGCGCGCGCCCGGCCCGCCCCGGAGGAAAGCCCCACACCATCACCCGCATGACCCTCCACCACGAGGCCGTCGTCCTCGGTGACAACCGCAACGCCCCCGGCCACCTCCGACAGGACCAGCGGTACCACCAAGACCAGCACGGATGGATCGACATCGCCTATCACGTCGGCGTCGACCGCAATGGCAACATCTATGAACTGCGGAACACCGAGTTGGCGGGCGACACTGCAACGGACTACAACACGACGGGCCATTTCCTGGTCCTCTGCGAAGGGGACTTCGATCAGGAGGCTGTGTCGGAGGCCCAGCTGCGCGGAGCCGCTCTGGCGTTCGCATGGGCCGCGCGGAACTTTGGCATCGCGACCGACACATTGGCGGGTCACCGGGATCTAGCCCAGACTTCTTGCCCGGGCGCGAGCCTGTATGCCCACCTCACCTCGGGTGACCTCAAGCGCCGCGTCGACGATCTGCTGGCCGCGGGCGGTGTAGACCTCCAGCGCTTCTGCGGACCCGACGCCGCCGCACGAGTCGCGGCTATCGAAGCGGGCACCTGAAGTGGTCGGCGTCTACCGCGCACCGATGCGATCCCGCACCGATGCCGTGGATCCGCAGGCCGCCATCGACCGCGCTCGCAGGCTCGGCGTGTGCGGATTCGGAGAGAGGGTAAGTCAGCCGGCCGAAGAGGAGCGCCTCGTCCGTCGGGTCGCCCGATTCGCCGAGCTCGATGACGGCTCGTTCGTGTGGACCCGCGACACCAACGGGTGGTTCTGGCTAGGGCGCATCTCCGGGCCGTATGTCTACGACGCCGACCAGACCGCTGCAGCAGTGGATTTGGTGCACATACGACCCTGCGAATGGCTGCCCGTTCCTTTACTGGAGCAGGATGTGCCGGCCGCTGTCGTTGCCACATTCCGTCGGGGCGGACGGAACTTTCAGGAAATCCACCACCCATCGATCGACGGTGAGACACAAAGGATTTGGAATGCACGGACAAACCAGTCCACAGAGTTCAATCCTTGACGCCGAACAGCCCCCACTCGCCCGCTACACCTTTGAGGACGTGCTCTCCGCGATCGGCAAAGCTGAGGCCCGACCCGGCGACTAGGTCGACGACGATGCGCGAGACGAGGACCTCGCCCGCTTCGGCCGCCGCGGCCACGCGCGCCGCGATGTGGACGGCGATGCCGCTGATATCGTCGTCGCGCAGCTCGACCTCGCCGGTGTGCACGCCAGCCCGCACCTCGAGACCCAGGCTCCGCAGAATGTCGCGGATCGCCATGGCGCACCGGATCGCGCGGGCGGGTCCATCGAACCGGGCGAGGAAGCCGTCGCCCGTCGTGTTGACCTCACGGCCACCGAAGCGCTCGAGCTGGCGCCGCACCTGGGCGTCGTGCCTACCGAGCAGCTCCTTCCATCGCTCGTCGCCGAGCTCGACCGCTCGCTTCGTGGAGTCGACGATGTCGGTAAACAGCACGGTGGCCAGGACGCGTTCGACCGCGGGAACCGGACGGACGCCGGTGAGGAACTCCTCGACCTCGTCGAGCAAGGCGTCGGCGTCGCCCGTGAAGAACAGGTGGTCGGTGCCGTCGAGCTCGACGAACTTGGACCCGGGGATGCGGTCGGCGACGTAACGACCCATCTCGAGCGTGACCATCCGGTCGTCCCGCCGGTGGAGCACGAGCGTCGGCACCTGGATCGCGGGCAACACGTCGCGGATGTCCAGTTGCGGATAGAGCGCGAAGATGTTGCGGACCATGCCCGGGCTGGCGGCCACCCGCTGCAGCCGCGCCCACCACCCCCGCAGGGCGGCATCGCCCCGACGACTCGGGGCCCACGCACCCAGTCCGACGCCTTCGCCCCAGCCCTTGGCGCTTATCTCGATCAACGCCGACAGTTGCTCCTCGGTCACGCCGAGCGGGTAGTCGGGCGCTTGGAGCAGGCGGGAGAACGTGCCGTAGAGGGCGAGCGCCTTGACGCGCTCGGGATGGCTGGCCGTCATCAGCATCGCCATCGTGCCGCCCTCCGAAATGCCCACGAGGCCGGCACTTTCACATCCGGCCGCGTCCATGACGGCGCGCATATCGTCGACGGACTCTTCCAACGTCGACGCGTGCATCACCGGATCCGAGAGTCCGGTGCCCCGCTTATCGAACGTGACGACGCGCCGGAAGGACGCGAGCCGTGAGTAGAAATGGGCGACCGACGGCTCCTCCCACATGAGGTCGAGGTGCGAGATGAAGCCGGGCGCGACGACGAGGTCGGGCCCCTCGCCGATCACCGAGAAGGCGATATTCAGGCCGCCGCTCTTCGCATAGTGGATGTCCGGGGCCCGGCCCGCGACGTTCATGGTCGAACCTTACGCCGTGCTGAAGGCAAAAATCGTTGTCGAATCGTATGTCTGGCCAGGGTTGAGCGTCGTGGTCGGGAAGTTCGGCTGATTTGGCGAATCCGGGTAGTGCTGGGTCTCCATCGTGAATCCCGCCCCCTGCCGGTAGATATGCCCGCTGGTCCCCGTGAACGCCCCACCGATGAAATTGGACGTGTAGAACTGCACCCCGGGCTCAGTTGTGGAGACCGTCAACGCCCGCCCTGTCTGCGGATCCTCGGCCCTGGCCGCCTCCACCAGGCCCGCGTTGTTGCCGCGGTTGATCACCCAGTTGTGGTCGTAACCCTGGGCCAGCAACAGCTGCGGGTCATTCACGGTGATATGCGCGCCGATCGCAGTCGGTGATGTGAAATCGAACGGTGTGCCCTGCACCGGGGCGATCTGCCCGGTCGGGATCTGTGTGGAATCGGTTGGCAGGTAGTGGTCGGCACGAATTGTGACCTTCTGGTCGTAGACGTCGAGCGCGTCCTCACCCGCCAGGTTGAAGTAGCTGTGATTGGTCAGGTTGATCACGGTCGGCGCATCGGTCGTCGCGTGGTAGTCGATGCGCAATTCATTTTTCTGGTTCACGGTGTAGGTGACGGCTGTCGTCAGCGTGCCGGGATAGCCCATTTCGCCCGCGGGACTGACGTATTGGAGCTTCAGGCCCACGCTGTCGCTGCCGTTCTGCTGGCTGGCTTGCCACACCTTCGTGTCAAAACCCGCGCCGCCACCATGCAGGCTGTTACCGTTATTGTTGATCGGCAAGCGATACTCGGTGCCGTTCAACGAGAATGCTCCCTTGGCGATCCGATTGCCATAGCGGCCGATGATCGCACCGAAGTAGGTTTTGGCGGATCCGGTGTTGTTCAGATAGCCGTCCAGGCTCGCAAAGCCCAGCACCACGTTGCCGACACGTCCCGTGCGATCGGGGACCTCGATCGACTGAATGATGCCGCCGTAGTTCAGGATTCGTACCCGCATGCCGTGCCCGCTGTTGAGCGTGTAGCGGCTCACCGGGGTCCCACCCACCTGACCGAACGGCTCGCTGGTAATCGAAGGCGGCTCTGCGGGTTTAGTTGTTGCCTTGCTGCATGCCGCCACCCCCGCGACGCCGGCGATGGCGATCAGTTGAAGCAATCTCTTACCGCGCATGCGCGCTCCTTCACCCGGCCCACACGTCCTCGACGTAGTGGTCGGATTCGATGAGACCGTTCAGCCAATCGCGGGCCTGATCGTCGTCCGCACCGGCCCGTGCCCGATAGATGTCGAGGAACGACCCGCGCACCGCCGGCGCCATCCGCGCGCCGTCACCGCACACGTAGACGTGGGTGTCCTTGGCTGGGTCGCCCAACAGGTTCCACACCTCCTCGGCGTCCGCCGCAATACGGTCCTGCACGTAGCGAACCCCGTCCTGCGGCGCCCGAGAGAAGGCCGGACGCATCTGCACGATACCGATGGCTTCGGCCTGCTCGAACCGGTCTCGGAATATGTAATCGACCTCCGGGTCACGCACCCCGAAGAAGCACAGCGCAGGCGCGACCGGTGTTCCGGCCTGTCGTGCGGCCAGTCGGTCACCCAGGAAACCGAGGAACGGCGCGACCCCGGTCCCGGCGCTGACCAGGATCACGTTCTTGGCCGGATCGGCACCGGCCCGGAACGCCTGGCGAGCCGGGTCTACGCGCGCCCGAATCACTTGTCCGGGTTGGACTGTCGCGAGGTAGTTGGATGCGACACCTTTGAACAGACCGTGACCGGAACGGGCCGGCGCATCGAGCACACTAACAACCAGTCCTACCGTACGTGGTGACAGCATTGACGACGAGGCGATCGAATAGTGCCTCGGCACCATGGGATCGAGTAGTTCGAGGAGTTCGGCACCGGTGAGAATACAGGCCGGGTATTCGTCGAGGCACTCCAGCACACTGAGCGGGCAGCCGTCCGGGGCCTCGGCCAGTTCGTTTAGCCGTTCGCGCTCGGAAGGATTGCTGTTGGCCGCCGCAAGACTGCGTAACTGACTGCTGGTCACCGGTTTCCGCAATTCGACGAAGTGCGTGAGCAGTTCTCGTGCGCTGACCTCTCGGTCCAGCGCGATGAGCCGCCGAGAGCTGCGCCGAGGATTGATCGCCAGCCTCAATCCAGGGTCGATGCCGAGCTGGGCCAAAACCGCATCGACCACCTCGGGCGGGTTGTCGGCCATCACCGTGAGGTGATCGCCCGTCTGGTAGTCGACGCCGTCCGGAAGGTCCACGCGGACATTGGTTTTGGCTTGGCCCAGCCCGGGGCTGACCAGTTGGGTGTTCTCGACGATGGTCATCGGGATCACCGACGACCGTGCGTCCATCGCCGCCGTCACCGGTCCGACGATCTGGCGCAACTCGTAAAGCGGTTCGGCCGCGTCCGTGAGCGGCGCGGCGTCGGGGTCGCCGAAGCGTTCGGCCAACGATGACCACAGCCCGGCGGCGAACTCCTCGATCGTGCCGACCATGTCCCCGGAGGTGTCGGCCGCGGCTAGCGGGACCAGTCGGTTTGCTCCTAGCTCGCCGAGGCGCTCATCGATGCGCTGCGGAATGGCCTGGTACGTTTCCGCCCAGTTGTGGTCACCCACGCCGAGAACCGCGACATTGGGTGTCGGATTCAGCGTGGTGTTCGCATCGAGCAGCCAGGTGAGGAAGGCGCGCGCATCGTCGGTCGGCTGTCCGTTGTAGGAGGACGCGATGATCACGATGGCCTCGGCTTCAGGGAAACCGCCAACGGCATCGTCGAGGGGCGCCACTGTCGCCGTGCAGCCCAGAGCCGTGGCATCGTCGGCGAATTGGCGGGCCAGGGCGCGGCAGGTGCCGAGGTTAGAGCCGTGGAAAATGGCCAGCCTGGTGCCGACCGTGATCGCCGTGGGGTGCGGCTCTGCGGTCTGTCCAGCCGCCGCCGCAACGCCGGATGTGTCGGTCTGGCGGTCCTGCGGCGTGCGCCGGAGTACATCGAGCCGGAATCCGACGGGCCGGCGACTGGTGGGGGTTTCCCATTGCGGCACATAGTGATAGGCGTCGATGAGGCGGTACCGATGTACTACCCGGGCCAGTGCCATGGCCGCCTCATGCAGGGCGAACTGCCGCCCAATGCATGATCGTGCGCCGGTTCCGAAGGGTTTGAACAACGCGGCCGGCCGGGAAGCCGAGCGTTCCGGAGCGAAGCGGTCGGGATCGAAGAGTTCGACATTGTCGCCCCAGTGCGGCTGGCGGTGCAACGCACCGGTGAGTACCGTGACCGCCTCGCCGCGCTTGATCGGATACTGACCGCCGATCACGGTGTCTTCCAATGCCATTCGATCAAAATTCAGCACCGGTGGGGACAGTCGCAGGGTTTCCTCGATGACCTGCCGCAGATACGTCAGCTTACCGATGTCGTCGTACCCGGGCAGATAGTCGTCTTCGGTTCCGAATACGGTGTCCACCTCGGCCTGCACCCGATGCAGCACCGTCGGATCGCTGACAATGTTGTACAGCGTGTTGGGCATCAACTCCGACGTGGTGAGCTGACCGGCGATCAGGAACGTCAGGATCTGGTTGCGAATGTTCTCCGTCTCCAGCACAGGGTTGCCGTCCGGATCCTGTTGCAGCATCAGCGCCAACAGGTCCTCGAACTCACGATCACCGGATCTATGCTCGGCTATCAGCCCGTCGATGAACGTGTACAAAGTCGTCAATTCTTCGTTGAACAACGGCGTCGGCACTCCAGATCCCAACTCCCCCAAGGCCGTTGTGAAGCTCTGTGGGATCGGAGCCAGGCCCGGGCAGTGAAAAGAGTCGAAGCGCGAACCGAACCCGGCGAGCGCGACGGTGTCCATCGCCAGCTTCTGCAAGTCGGTCGATACATCCACCGGCCCGACTCCGGTGCTGGCGTCCCACCGGTCGATCAGTTTGCAGTTGATGTCCAGCATCGCGCCGTGATAAGCGCGCAAGCCCG
>NZ_MBEM01000114.1:0-45885 GCF_001954045.1 Mycobacterium sp. SP-6446
TTGTACTTGCGCGGCAGGTCGGCGAAGTCGGGCTGGCCGATGTAGCGGCGCACGATCTCGTCGATCGCCCAGGTGGGATCTAGCACCTCGTCGAGTGACTCGCCGGCCAGCGGCGAGCCCAGAATCACGCGCGGGCAGTCACCGCACGCCTCGGCGGTCTGCAAGCCGACATCGGCGAGCCGGCGCCAGATTTCCGGGACGTTCTCCACCTCGACCCAGTGGATCTGCACGTTCTGGCGGTCGGAGATGTCGGCGGTGTCCCTGCCGAACTCGGTCGAGATCTGGCCCACCGTGCGCAGAGCGGCGCTCGACAGCGCGCCGCCGTCGCAGCGCACCCGCATCATGAAGTACTGGGCTTCGAGCAACTCGGCATTGTCGTCGCCGGTGAACGTGCCGTCGTAACCCTGCTCGCGCTGCGTGTACAGGCCCCACCAGCGGAAACGACCCCGCAGGTCACTTTTGTCGATGCTGTCGAATCCGCCCTTGGCATAGATATTCTCGATGCGCTCGCGGACCTCGAGGGGGGCGCCGGCCTGCTTCATTTCTTCGTTGGGGTTCAGCGGCTCGCGATCACCCAGCGCCCACTGGCCCTCGCTACGGGGCTTTGCGGGACGTGCGGTGGTCATTCGGGGGGTTCTCCTTCGCGAACGTTGTCAGCCATCAGCGCGCAGGAAACCGGTATCTCCGGGCTGCGCAGATCCGGGGGCCAGCTGGAGGTACAGGTGGGCTGGGTCTACGACGTCAAGGCAGACAGCAACAGCTACAGACGCGCTTGAGGTCGATATGCCGCCGCGCCACGAGGGCGATACGCAGGCTGCGGTTGGCGACGGTCACGCGCCCATTCTGCCATGAATACCGACGAGCTTCGCAACCAGGTGAAATTTCTCCTCACGGTGATTAAAACTAGCGATCCATCCTGGGCGAACGGGTTGCGAAAGCGGAGTATTCCCTGGGAGGAATCGGGCATCCGGCCGATCCCGCCCGCCGTGGGATCATTTGGCATGGCACTTCCCGACGCATCGGCCGACCTGCCCGACATGCAGGCGACGCGTGGGCGGCCGTTCGGGCTGTATGTGCATGTCCCGTTCTGCATCACTCGCTGCGGTTACTGCGACTTCAACACCTACACGCCCGCGGAGTTGGGTGGCGTCAACCCCGACGCCTGGCTGGAGGCGCTGCGCGCGGAGCTCGAACTCGCGGCGGCGCGGCTGGACGCACCGACGGTGAACACGGTGTTCGTCGGGGGCGGGACGCCGTCGCTGCTGGGCGGCGAACGCCTGGCCGCGCTGCTGGGCATGGTGCGCGACCAGTTCGTACTGGCACCCGATGCCGAGGTGACCACCGAGGCCAACCCCGAGTCGACGTGGCCGGAATTCTTCGATGCCATCCGCGCGGCCGGATACACGCGCGTGTCGCTGGGCATGCAGTCGGTGGCCCCACGGGTGTTGGCGACCCTCGATCGCGTGCACTCGCCCGGGCGCGCGGCCGCCGCGGCCGGCGAGGCGATGGCCGCGGGCTTCGAACACGTCAACCTCGACCTGATCTATGGAACCCCCGGGGAAACCGACGACGACCTGATGCGTTCGGTCGACGCGGCCCTCGAGGCGGGCGTCGATCACGTGTCGGCCTATGCCCTGCTCGTCGAGGAGGGCACCGCGCTTGCCCGGCGGGTCCGGCGCGGCGAGCTCGACGCCCCCGACGACGATGTGCTGGCGCATCGCTACGAGCTGGTCGACGCCAAGCTGTCGGCGGCCGGGATGGCCTGGTATGAGGTGTCCAACTGGTCGCGGCCCGGCGGCGAGTGCCGGCACAACCTCGGCTACTGGGACGGCGGCGAATGGTGGGGGGCGGGCCCCGGCGCGCACGGATACGTCGGCGCGACGCGATGGTGGAATGTCAAGCACCCCAACACTTATGCCGAGATGCTGACGCGCGCCGCGGTGCCGGTCGCGGGCTTCGAGCAGCTCGGGCCCGACGCCCTGCACACCGAAGACGTGCTCCTGAAAACTCGCCTGCGCCAAGGACTTCCGCTGGACCGGCTGGACTCCACCGAACGCGAACGTGCGCAAGCCGTCGTCGCCGACGGGTTGTTGGAGCCCGAGGGCGAGCGCCTGGTCCTCACGGCGCGCGGGCGGCTGCTTGCCGACGCGGTCGTGCGGACGCTGCTGGGGTAGTGCTCAGGTAGCCGGGAACCAGTGCCCGACAACGCGAACCATCTCGATGTACAGCGGAATCCCGATTGTGACGGTGTAGGAAAACGTCAAACCCAACGAGGCGGCCAGCGGCAAGGTAGGGCTGGCCTCGGGGATGCCCAGGTGCTGCACCGCCGGGAGCGTGATGTAGGACGCGCTGCCGCACAGCACCGCGAACAGCACGTAGGTGCCCGGCTGGAAGTGGGTGTCGGTGAGGTAGGAGTAGGCGTGGGCGGCCAGGATGCCAAGCGCGGCAAACAAATTCGGCGCCAGCAAGCCGAAGAAGATGAACCCGCTGCCGGCGAGCCTGAGATCCCGCAACTTGCGCGACGCCGACATGCCCATCTCGAGCAGGAACAGGCAGAGCACTCCCTGGAACGCCGCGACGAAGAGCTCGTTCTGGTCGTGAACGACCTTCTGTCCCTGCAGTGCACTGATGAAGCCGATCGCGATGCCGCCGACGAGCAGAATCAGGCCGGGATTGAGGAACACCTCCTGCAGGATTTCGCGCGAGAACAGCGGAGCCTTCATGCGCTCCGGTGCCGCGTACCACTCGGGGTGCGCCCGCTTTTCCAGGGCGAACTCCAGCTCCTCCTCGATGCCGCGCTCGGCGTCGTCGGTGAGGCTGCCGACTCGCTGGGTGGCCGCGCCCGGCCCGACCCGCGCGGGGGCCGCGTATCCGACCTCGTCCGGCATGAACCCCGCCTCGTCCATCCCCCTGTGCCGCATCCGAGCTACCAGGTACAGCGCCACCAGGCAGCCGGGAATCTCCATGAAGGCCAACATGACGGGCATGTAGGCGTCGAAGGCCATGCCGAGGCCCGCGAGGACGGCCACGCACGTGGCGAACGTTCCCGCCGAATCGGATCCGTAGTAACCGGCGACCGTCGCCCTGTCGATCCGCCGCAGCCGGGTCAGGTACCTCAGCACGAAATAGGTCAGCGCGCCGATCACGAAATTCGACGCGATGCCCACCGCCACGAAGCCGGCGATGTTGTCGATGTCGGCGGGTTTGACTTTGGCGAGTTCTTCACCGCCCTGCCAGCCGATCGCCACCAGCAGGTACATGGTGAGGCCTTGATAGATCGCGTAGGGAAACTCGAACCGTACCTTGAGGATTGGGATCAGGAAGCCGAAGTAGAAGAACAGCAGCAGCGGCTTGAAGAGATTGTGGGTGAAGTTCAGCCACAACTCCTGAACCATCGCGCCTCCTGGTGAGCTGGCCCGGCCGAGTCGGGAGCGGCAACTGACGCGCGGCGTCCGAGGACTCACTAAAACCTTGAGGACTCACCGCAGCGGAGTCAACTTAGTGAAGCCCTCTTTACGAACAATTAACACGCTCGCATCGCGGAGGAAGCGCAGGGCATTGCCTCGTCGGCACCGCGGCCATCGCGACGGCCGAATCCCGCTGCGGCCGCGCCGATTTTGTCCGTTACGTGCCCGGGAACCAGTGCCCGACGATCCGGACGATCTCGATGTACAGCGGGATCCCGATGGTGACGTTGTAGGAGAACGTCAGACCGAGCGAGGCGGCCAGCGGCAACGTCGGGCTTGCTTCCGGGATCGCCAGCCGCTGGACCGCCGGTACGGCGATGTAGGACGCCGCACCGCACAGCACCGCGAAGAGCACGTAGGTCCCGGTCTTGAAGTCGGTGTGGGTCAGGTAGGCGTAGGTGTAGGCGGCGAAAATCCCCAGCGTCGCAAAGAGATTCGGTGCCAGCAGGCCGTAGAAGATGAAACCGAAGCCCGCGCTTCGCAGGTCCTTCAACTTGCGCGACGCCGTCATGCCCATCTCCAGCAGGAACAGACACAGCACGCCCTGAAATGCCAACACGAAGAACTTGTCGTCGTCCGCGACGACCTTCTGCCCCTGCAACCCGCTGATGAGGCCGATGACGATGCCGCCGAACAGCAGGACCAGCCCAGGGTTGAGGAAGACTTCCTGGAAGAGCTCGCGGGAGAACAGGGGCGCCTTGGCCTGCACAGTCGTCGCGCTCCGCTCGGGCTCCCACTCCGGATGCTCCATCTTCTCCAGCGAAAGCTCCAGCTCCTGCTCGAGGGCGCGCTCGTCCTCGGACTCAAGGCTCGCGCCCTGTGGCGGCCGCGCCGGCGTGCCGGGACCGACTCCGACCTTGACGGCCGGCGTGTATCCGGCCTCGTTGGGCATGTAGCCCGCCGAGTCCAACCCCCGGTGTCGCAAGCGCGCCACCAGGTACAGGGCGACCAAGCAGCCGGGCACCTCCATGACGGCCAACATGACGGGCATGTAGGCGTTGAAGGCGATGCCAACGGCGGTCAGGACTGCCACGCAAGTGGCAAACGTTCCCGCGGAGTCCGACCCGTAGTAGCCGGCCACCGTTGCGCGGTCGACGCTTCTCAGGGATGTCAGCCAATTCAGCAGCAAGTAGGCGATGCCGCCGATCACGAAGTTCAGCACGAAGCCCAGCACCATGAATCCCACGATGACCCCGACGCTGGAGGCATTGATCTTGGCGAGTTCTTCGCCTCCGTGCCAGCCGATGGCCAGCAGCAGGTACATCGTCAGGCCCTGGTAGATCACGTACGGGAATTCGAACCGCACCTTGAGGATCGGGATCAGGAAGCCGAAGTAGAAGAACAGCAGGAGCGGCTTGAACAGGTTGTGCGTGAAGTTGTGCCAGAACTCTTGCAGCATTGGTGCCTCTCTTGTTTAAGCGACGATCAGGGGAAGCACCGTCCGCAACCGGGCCACCAAGAATTCCCAAGACCGTGCAAGAATTTAACCCCGCCGGTGGGCGTCCGCCACTCGGACACAGCGCGAAGCGTCAGGGTTTAACACAGGCGTATCCAAATGGCTGATTCCGCCAAAGTTCGTGGTCACAGCGCCGCTGGTGGGCCGGTGTAAGCGACGCTCGACGTGAATCCGCTGTGACTTTTCTGGGGATTCACTGTGTGGCGTTGGTGTCGCCCGGACACGCCGGGGGAGGGGCGGCACCGACGCCGCGCGGCCGGGGGTTGCGCGCGCTTACATAGGTTAGGCTACATTTACTAACCGTGACCGACGTCAGCGTTTCGCCGAGTTCCGCCGGTACCACGTCACCACCGATTCCGCTCCCCGCCCATATCGACCCCGCCGACCTGGCGGCGGAGCTGGCTGCGGTGCTGCCCGAGCGGTTGGGCGAGGAGTACCTGCTCTACGAGCACGGTGGTCAATGGGTGCTGGCCAGCGGTGTGCAGGCCATGGTCGAACTGGACAGCGACGAACTGCGCGTCGTCCGCGACGGCGCGGTTCAGCGGCAACAGTGGTCCGGTCGGCCGGGCCCGGTCCTGGGTGAGACCGTCGATCGGTTGTTGCTGGAAACCGACCAGGTGTTCGGCTGGATCGCGTTTGAATTCGGCGTCTACCGCTTCGGGCTGCAGCAGCGGCTGTCACCGCGAACCCCGCTGGCCCGATTGTTTTGGCCACGCACCCGCATTGTGGTGACCTCGGAGACGGTTCAGCTTTTCAACGCGGGCACATCTCACCGCGAGGCGGTGCTCGGCCTACTCGAAGCCGGTGTTCCGCGCGCGGGCGACGCCCGCGAAGTCGGCGTGACCGCCGACCCGTCCGGCTACCGCGATCGCGTGGCGACGGCCGTCGGCGAGATCGGCGCGGGCAACTACCACAAGGTGATCCTGTCTCGTTGCGTTGAAGTGCCTTTCGCGGTGGACTTCCCGGCCACGTATCGGCTGGGCCGCCGGCACAACACCCCGGTGCGGTCGTTTTTGTTGCGCCTGGGCGGAATTCGCGCCGTCGGCTACAGCCCCGAACTTGTCGCCGCCGTCCACGAAGGCGAGGTGGTGACCGAACCCCTGGCCGGAACCCGCGCGCTCGGTCGCGGTCCCGCCCGGGATCGCGAGGCTCGTGACGATCTCGAATCGAATTCGAAAGAGATTGTCGAGCATGCGATTTCGGTGCGCAGCTCGCTGCACGAGATCACCGAGGTCGCCGTGCCGGGCACACCGGTGGTCACCGATTTCATGACCGTGCGGGAGCGGGGCAGCGTGCAACATCTCGGCTCGACGATCAGCGCCCGGCTGGACCCCTCGCGCGACCGGATGGACGCGCTGGAAGCGCTCTTTCCGGCGGTCACCGCCTCGGGCATCCCGAAGGCGGCGGGTGTCGACGCCATCCTGCGCCTCGACGATCACCCGCGTGGCCTGTATTCCGGTGCGGTGGTGATGATTTCAGCGGATGGCGGGCTGGACGCCGCGCTGACGCTGCGGGCGGCCTACGAGCGCGACGGTGCGACGTGGCTGAGGGCGGGCGCGGGCATCATCGCGGCGTCGGACCCCGAACGCGAATTCGAGGAGACCTGCGAGAAGCTCTCAACGCTGGCACCGTATTTGGTTGCGCGTCGCTAGCGGTCCAGCCGAGTAACGGTTGGGGCACGTTTGTGTCACCCCACGTCACGTCGCGAGGCACCGCGGTTTTCGTGGTCGAGAATGCCGAACATGACGCAATCGCGGGAGCCCGACGATGGCGCGTGAAATCTCGCGGCAGGCGTTCCTGCGGGGCGCCGCCGGGGCATTGGCCGCCGGCGCGGTGCTCGGATCGGGCCGCATCGGCTGGGTGCGCGCCACCGCCGCTCCGAACGCCACCGGCTGGGACGGTCTGTCGAACGCCCTCGGCGGGGAGGTATTGCTACCGGGCAGTCCCCAATTCGGCTCGGCCAAGCAGGTTTTCAACACCAACTACAACGGCTATACGCCAGCGGCGATCGTCACCCCGAAATCGGCGGCCGACGTGCAAAAGGCGATGGCCTTCGCCGCCGCCAACAACCTCAAGGTCGCCCCGCGCAGCGGTGGGCACTCCTATATCGGGGCGTCCACCGCGAATGGCGCCATGGTGCTCGACCTGCGACAGCTGCCCGGGGACGCCAACTACGACGCCTCCACCGGGCAGGTCACTGTGACGCCGGCGACCAGTCTGTACACGATGCACCGGACCCTGGCCGCGGCCGGCCGCGGCGTCCCGACGGGTACCTGCCCCTCGGTCGGGGCCGCGGGGCACGCCCTGGGCGGCGGAATGGGCGCCCAGTCCCGGCACGCGGGCCTGCTGTGCGACCAGTTGACGTCGGCATCCGTGGTGCTGCCCAGCGGCCAGGCGGTCACCGCGTCCGCCGGCAGCAACCCCGATCTGTTCTGGGCGCTACGCGGCGGCGGTGGCGGCAACTTCGGCGTGACGACCGCGCTGACCTTCGCGACATTCCCGACCAAGGACGTCGACGCCGTCAACCTCAACTTCCCGCCGCAGTCGTTCGCCCAGGTGCTAGTCGGTTGGCAGAATTGGCTGCGCACCGCCGACCGGAACCGCTGGGCACTGGCCGACGCCACCGTCGACCCGATGGGCACGCATTGCCGGATCCTGGCCACCTGCCCGGCCGGATCGGGAAACGGCACCGCCGCGGCCATCACCCGAGCGGTGGGAATACAACCGTCCGGCACCGAGAGCCACACGTTCAACTACATGGACCTGGTGAACTATCTCGCCGTCGGGAACCTCAACCCGTCGCCGCTGGGGTACGTCGGCGGATCCGATGTCTTTCCGACCGTCAACGCCGCGGTCGCCCAGGGGATCGCCTCGGCCGTCAATGCTTTTCCGCGCGGCGCGGGCCGCATGCTCGCCATCATGCACGCGCTCGATGGTGCCCTCGCCAGCGTGGCACCGGACGCCACGGCATATCCGTGGCGCCAGCAGTCCGCCCTGGTGCAGTGGTACGTCGAGACCGGTGACCCGACCGCCGCGACCAGCTGGCTCAGCACGGCACACCAAGCGGTACAACAGTATTCGGTGGGCGGCTACGTGAACTACATCGAGGCCAACCAGCCGCCGTCGCGGTATTTCGGCCCGAACCTGGCCCGGCTGACCGCCGTACGGCAGAAGTACGACCCCAGCCGAATCATGTTCTCCGGGCTGAACTTCTAGCCCGCTCGCTGGGGTAATGGGCGCGACCGCACCAGGGTTGGCCACCAGAACCACGGCCCGAGGATCCGCAGGATGCACGGCACGATGAACGAACGCACGATCAGCGTGTCGAGGAGCAGGCCGATGCAGACGGTCGAACCCACCTGGCCGACGGTGCGCAGATCGCTGGTGAGCATTGCCAGCATGGTGAACGCGAACACCAAACCGGCGGAAGTCACTACGCCGCCGGTGCTTCCGAGCGCGCGGATCAGGCCGGTGTGGATTCCGGCGTGCAGCTCCTCTTTGACACGAAGGATCAGCAGCAGGTTGTAGTCCGAACCCACCGCCACCAGGATGATGAACGTCAGCGGCAATACCAACCAGTGCAGCGGCAGGCCGATCAGGTGCTGCCACACGAGGATGGAGAGCCCGAACGCCCCGGCGTAGGAGAAGGCCACCGTGCCGGGGATGACAACGGCCGCCATCAGGCTTCTGGTGAGGAACAACATGATCAAGAAGATCAGCACGAAGGCCGCGATCGCCACGATCAGCAGATCGGACGCCGCGTACTGCTTGATGTCCTTGTTGGTTGATCCCGAACCGCCGATATAAACCTTCGAGCCGGCCAGCGAAGTCTCTTTGAGCGCCACCGTTATCGCCGTGGGGAACTGTTCTACGTGCCGCACGCCTTCGGGGCCGTTGGCATCGCCCACATGGGTGATGATCAGCCGGGCCGCCTTGCCGTCGGGCGACATCAGCAGCTGCATACCGGTTTTGACGTCCTCGTTGTCGAAGGCCTCGTGCGGGATGTAAAAGAAGTCGTCGCTGCGTGACTGGTCGAAGTCGAGCCCCACATTGATCTGGTCTTCGAACGTCTGGTCGGTCTGGGTGGACTGCAGAGAAGACTGGCCGTAGGTGCTGACCAATAGCGAGGCTAACGCCTCCGAGTCGTCGGCCGTGAGCTTCAGCTGCGTGATGATTTGCGGCAAGGTCTTGTCGATGACCTCGAGAGAATTTACGGCGTCCTTGATGTCGTCGGCCATTTTGTCTAGGCCGTCGACCGATTCGAACAGCGACCTGAATGCGTAGCAGATGGGAATGTCGAAACAGTGCTTCTCCCAATAGAAATAGCTGCGCATCGGCCGGAAGAAGTCTTCGAGGTTGGCCAGGTTCGACCTCAACTCATCGGTGACCTGTTGCATGTCCTCCATGGTGATGACCGTCTTGTGCATCTCATCCGACATCGTTTGGAAGAAGCCGATCTCTTTGCGCAGGACCGCGACCGTGTGCTGCGTAATCTGTGCCTGCTCGTTGGTATTGGCGTTTTGCTGCTTGGTGAACGGAAGCTGTTGACCGCTCCCGCTGCCTTGTGTAGTGAACAGGTAGGGAATGGTGGCATGTTCCAAAGCTCGGCCCATGGGCCTGGTGATGCTTTGCACCATCGCGACGCCGGGAAGGCGTTCGAGGGCCTTGGCCGCGCGGTCTAGTGAGATGAAGTCACCCGAGTTCCGCATGTCGTGATCTGACTCGATCATCAGCATCTCGGAGAACAGCTTGCTCTTCGGGAAGTGCCGGTCGGCGGCCTGGAAACCGAGGTTAGCCGGGGAGTTGTGCGGCTGGTACTGGCGGTCGTCGTAATTCTGCCGGTACGTCGGCACGAAGATCGCCCCAAGCAGAACGGCGGCGGCGCTGGCGAAGAGGATCGGCACCGGCCACCGGACCACGCTCGTCCCGAACCGCCGATACAGATGCGCCTTGGCCTTGCTCCTTGGGTCGAAGAGCCCGAAAAGACTGCCCACCGTCAAGAAGGCCGGGCCCAGCGTCAGCGCTGCCGCGATGGTAAACAGCATGCTGATCGCGACGGCCGGCCCCATGGTGTGGAAATAGTTGAGTCGCGCGAAAGTCAGGCAATAACACGCCCCCGCGATCGTCAGCCCCGAGCCGAGGATGACGGGTGTGACGCTCTTGTACGCGGTGTAAAACGCCTCCTCCCTGCTTTCGCCGTCGTGTCGGGCCTCGTGGTAGCGCCCCATCAAGAAGATGCCGTAGTCCGTCCCCGCTCCCAGCGTCAGCGCGACGACGATGTTCACGGCGAATGACGAGAGCTCGATGTACCCGAGATGCCCAAGGGTGGCGATAACCCCCTTCGCGACCAGCATCTCGAACAGAACTCCGGCCAACGGCACAAACAGGCTGACGATGGAGCGGTACACCAGCAGCAACATCGCGGTGATGAGTAAGACCGTCACGATCGTGATGTTGTTCAGGCTCGAATTCGCAATAGCCACAGTGTCTTTGGCGAGCGGGGCCGCGCCGCTGACATAGACCCTGAGCCCGGGCGGCGGCGCGTCCTTGGCGACGATATCCCGAACGGCGGCAACGGACTCATTCGCTTGCATCTGGCCGATATCGCCCGCGAGACGCAACAGCACGTATGCGCACTTGCCGTCGAGGCTCTGGGCCCCTGCCGCGGTGATCGGCTTCCCCCACAGATCCATGGCGTACTGCACATGCTTGGGGTCTTGCTTGAACCGGCGCATCAGATCGTCGTAGTACCGATGATCCGCGTCGCCCAATGGCCGGTTGGCTTCGAGCACGATCATGGCCAGGCTGGTCGAATTCGACTCGTGGAACTTCGCGCCGATGCTTAGCAGCGCGCGCTGTGACGGCGCGTAGTGCGGGACCAGTGGCCCCGCGAGCTCTTCCGCAACCCTCTCGACCTGCGGCATGAAGGTGTTCGTCGACACGGCGAGCAGGCCCCAGAAGGCGATGATCGGTATCGCGAAGATGCGGACCATCCTGGGGGCCAAGGGGCGCTTCGCCCGAGGCTGCGCCTGGTGGTCGCTCATGCGGATTTCACCAGGCAATAGACGTGTGCGTCCTGATGAGCATCGGATTGTTCAGCGCGGACCACGCCATTTACCCGTAACCGGCAGCCGACTTGACCACCATGAACCTGCGCCGAGATGCTGCCGGACACCACCGTGAGTGTGGTCGACTCCGTATGCGACCACGGCAAGGTCGTGAGATCGACCTGGTGTGGATGTCCGTTGATGTCCACCCAGACGAGCATCCCGCCATCGCCGACGGAGCCGAACAACTCGTACGTGAGCCGTTTGATACTGAACTCCGGAGGCGCTGCCGGCTCATTGACGGTGATGACGGGCGGGGGATTAGAGAACTGGTGCACCTTCACCATGGCCACCGCGCCCACGCCGATAGCAATGACCGCCACCAATGGCATCCAGACGCGTGCCAAGACGGTCCTGCCGACCGAACGAGGGCTCACTCGATCACCTCTCCGAACTTCGGTTCCGGATCTCGTCTGCGCATCCCGCCCCCGCCTTCATGCCCATGCAGATAGTAGACGGTCATGTGCCTAACGGGAAATGGGACCGCGCCCAGACGATCGGCACTGCGCCGGAACGCCTCAGTACGCCTTGCGCAGGTGCCTTTTCAGCCTTGCGCTTCTGAGAACCTGAACCGTGAGGTTCGTCCCGGCCAGCATGGGGAAAACCCCGAGAAATGTCCGCTCGGAGGGCGTCGCCCCATGCAGGTGGTAAAGGCTGCCGAACACATAAAAGCAGCCCACCATGAATAGAGCGCCGGGGATGCACAACGCCATCAACGAGCTGCGAGCGGCGATGATTTGCCGCGCATAGTCCAACTCATCGGGTGACAGCGGTTCGCGTTTGCGCACCTTTTGCGTGACCGCCCTGGCGCTGCCTATTTCTTCGCCTATCGCGGTAGGCGGTCGGTTGCGCAACTGCATTGTGAAGACGAAAGCAACCGCCGCGAACACCAGCGCCAGCACGAGGGCGAGTACCGTCAGAAAACCCCATAAAGCTTCACCCATTGTTCGGCTCCTTCGCGCCTGCCGTCGAACTTAGCATCGCGCACGCGGCCGGCGCTTGGCGTCAGCCCACGGCGCCGACCTGTCGGGCGATCGCCTTTTTGTCGACCTTGCCGATGGGTGTGGTGGGCAGCGAGGGCATCGCGACCAACATGTCGGGCCGGGCGTGCGCGGCCACACCGCGTCGGTCGAGATAAGTGTTCAGTTGCGCCAGGCTGAGGGGTTCGCCGGTGAAAACGACGGCGACGCAAATCTTTTCGCCAAGGTAGGGGTCGGGCAGCGCGACGGCCGCGGCAGAGAAGATCGCGGGGTGGCTTAGCAGCTGCTCTTCGAGGTCCGCGGCCGCAATGGTCTCACCGCCGCGGCAGATCACGTCCTTCACCCGCCCGGTGACCACCAGGTAGCCGTCTTCCCGGCGGCGGACCAGGTCGCCGCTGCGGAAGAACCCGTCGGGATCGAAGCAGCGTTCGTTGTCGCGCTCGGCACGGAAGTAACCGTTGAACGTATAGGGGCCGCGCACCAGCAGCTCGCCCTCTTCGCCGGGCGCCACCGGCTCGCCCGCGCCGTCGACGATGCGCAGTTCGTCAGCCGCGCACAATGGCCGGCCCTGGGTGCCGTCGAGCAATTCCGGCTGATCGCCGGGACGGGTGAAATTGAGCAATCCTTCCGCCATCCCGAACACCTGCTGGACGCCCGGGGTCAGCGTCGCGCGCACCCGTTGGGCGTCCTCGGGTTCCAGTTTGGCACCGCCAACCTGCAAGAGCCGCAACGACTTCGGTGTCAGCGGTTCCCAGTCGCAGGCCTGTGCCCACAGTTTGGCCAGCGCAGGCACCAGGGCGGTGACGGTGACGCCGTGCCGGTCGATGGCGGCGAAGGCCGCCTCCGGGCTGGGGTCGGTGCCGAACACGGTGGTGGCGCCCACCGTCATCGCACCGAGTAGCCCAGGACAGGCCAGCGGGAAGTTGTGGCCCGCGGAAAGCACCACCAGACAGACGTCGTCGGCGGTGAGCCCGCAGACGTCGGCGCTCGCGGTCGCGTTGAACACGTAGTCGTTGTGCGTGCGGGGAATGAGCTTGGGCAGGCCGGTGGTTCCGCCGGAAACCAGTAGCAGGGCAGGCGATTCCGGATCCACCGGCGCTTCGGTATCCGGAGCCGCCGCCGACTCGCACAGCCGCCGCCACGAAACGAACGAGCCGGGGTCGCCGTCGACGACGACGTGCTGGAGCGTGGGGTGATCCTCGGCGAGCTGGCGTGCCATCGCCCGATAGTCGAAACCGTTTGCGGCGTCGGCAATTAACAGCGCGCTGGCTTGACCGACAGCGGCAAAGTGTCCCAACTCGGCGGCCCGATGACCGGGCAGACACATCACCGGGATCGCCCGCGCGCGCAACAGCCCGAACAACGCAACCGCGAATTGGCAACCGTTCGGCAGCTGCAGCAACACCCGGTCGCCCCGTCCGATGCCCAGACCGCGCAGCCCCGCCGCAGCACGGTCGGCCCGCTCGTCGAGTTCGGCGTAGCTGAGTTGCTCACCCGGCACTGCATCGAGCACGGCGATCCGGTCGGGCCAGCGCCGCGCCGCGTCGGCGAGGATCGCATCCACGGTCCGGCCCGTCCAATACCCGGCCGCCCGGTACGCGGCGGCCCGATCGGCGGGGAACGGCACGAATCCCTCCAGGCCTGTTGCCGCCGGCTGTGCGGTGTGTGCGGGCATCGGACTCCTCAATGGGGGGCTAGTGGCGGCGACCCGGTGATCGAGGATAGGGTACCCAAAGAAATTAGGGCAGCCTTTGCTAATTCCGAGGAGGGTTCGTGGTACGTGCCCCGGCGTGCTCGGAGGACATCCGCGCGGAGGTGGCCGAGCTGCTCGGCGTCCCCGCCGACACGGTTCAGCCTGGGAGCAACCTTATCGGCCAGGGCCTCGACTCGATCCGGATGATGACGCTGGCCGGTCGCTGGCGCCGCCACGGCATCGGAATAGATTTCGCCACGCTGGCCGCGACACCGACCATCGAGGCGTGGTCGGAGTTGGTGACGGCCGGCTCGCCGCCAACCATTGACACGCTAGCCGACCCGCCCGCCCCCCATGACGGCGCTTCCGACGAGCCGTTTCCGCTCGCCCCGATGCAGCACGCGATGTGGGTCGGCCGCCAGGACAACCAGCCGTTCGGCGGGGTGGCCGGGCACCTCTACGTCGAGTTCGACGGCGGCGCTACCGACCCTGACCGGCTCCGCGCGGCGGCCACCCGGCTGGCGCGTCGTCACCCGATGCTGCGCGTGCGGTTCGGATCCGACGGCACCCAGCGCATCGCCTCGACCTCGGAA
Organism: Mycobacterium sp. SP-6446; assembly: GCF_001954045.1. Lineage (NCBI taxonomy): Bacteria > Bacillati > Actinomycetota > Actinomycetes > Mycobacteriales > Mycobacteriaceae > Mycobacterium > Mycobacterium sp. SP-6446. Next base: position 14,297 of record NZ_MBEM01000114.1, read on the forward strand.
TGCCCAGACTTCCCCGTCACCGTCGAGGACCTGCGCCACCTCGACGGTGATCTCGTCGAGCGGCGCCTGGCCGAGATCCGCGACGCCAAATCACACCAGCAGCTCGACGGGGCGGTGTTCGAACTGGCGTTGACGCTGCTGCCAGGTGAGCGTTCGCGGCTGCACGTCGACCTGGACATGCAGGCCGCCGACGCGATGAGCTACCGCACCCTGATGTCGGACCTGGCCGCCCTCTATCTCGGCCGCGATCTACCCGAATTGGGTTACAGCTACCGGGAATACCGCCAGGCCGTCGCGCGGGAGGAGACGCGCCCGCAACCCGCCCGCGACGCCGACCGCGAGTGGTGGGCGCAGCGCATCCCGCGGCTGCCCGACCCGCCGGCGCTGCCCTCGAGCGGGGGCCGCGAGTCACGCCGGAGCACCCGTCGTTGGCACTGGCTGGACCCGGCGACCCGCGACGCGCTGTTCGCCCGCGCCCGGGCACGCGGCATCACGCCGGCGATGGCGCTGGCCGCGGCGTTCGCCAATGCGCTGGCGCGGTGGTCCGCCTCGCAACGGTTCCTGCTGAACGTCCCCTTGTTCGCCAGGCAGGCGCTGCACCCCGACGTCGACCTGCTGGTCGGCGACTTCACCTCGTCCCTGCTGCTCGACGTGGACCTGACCGGCGCGGGGACCCCCGCGGCCCGGGCGCGAGCGGTGCAGGACGCCATGCGGCTGGCCGCCGCCCATTCCGATTACCCCGGGCTGTCGGTGTTGCGCGACCTGAGCCGCCACCGCGGCACGCAGGTGTTGGCGCCGGTGGTGTTCACCAGCGCGCTGGGGCTCGGTGAATTGTTCAGCGCCGATGTCACCGGGCAATTCGGCCGCCCGGGATGGATCATCTCGCAGGGCCCGCAGGTGCTGCTCGACGCGCAGGTCACCGAGTTCGACGGCGGGGTACTGGTGAACTGGGATGTGCGCGACGGCGTCTTCGCACCCGGCGTCATCGACGCGATGTTCGCCCACCACGTCGACGAGCTGCTCCGGCTGGCCGCGGCCGACGATGCCTGGGATGCGCCCGGCCCCGCGGCGCTGCCGGCCGCGCAGCGCGCGGTGCGTGACGCGGTCAACGGCCGGGCCGCCGCGCCCAGCGGTGAGGCGTTGCACCACGGGTTTTTCCGGCAGGCCGGGCTGCGGCCGGACGCGCCCGCGGTGTTCGCCAGCTCCGGCGACCTCAGCTACGCGCGGTTGCGCGATCAGGCGCTGGCGGTGGCGGTGGCGTTGCGGGCGAGCGGGATCGGCGCCGGCGACACGGTCGCGGTCATGGGCCCCAAGACCGCCGAACAGGTGCCGGCGCTGCTGGGGATCCTGGCCGCGGGCGGCGTGTATCTGCCGATCGGGGTCGACCAACCCCGCGACCGCGCACGGCGCATCCTCGAAACCGGAGGAGTGCGTCTGGCCCTGGTGTGCGGCGGGAAGCCGCTGTCGTTGTCGGTGCCGGAGTTGACGATCGCCGACGTGCTGCGCGACGCATCCGCCGCGCCGCCGGACGTCATGGCCGCGGGCGGCGATCCGGCCGACCTCGCCTACGTGCTGTTCACCTCGGGTTCGACCGGGCAACCCAAGGGCGTCGAGATGACGCACGACGGCGCGATGAACACCGTCGAATTCCTCACTCGCCACTTCGATATCGGCACCACCGATCGGTGCCTGGCCCTGTCGACGCTGGAATGCGACATGTCGGTGCTGGACGTCTTCGCGACGTTGCGCGCGGGCGGGGCGATCGTGGTGGTCGACGAAGCACAGCGACGTGACCCCGACGCGTGGGCCCGGCTCATCGCCGACCACGGCGTAACTGTGCTGAACTTCCTGCCGGGCTGGCTGGAGATGCTCGTCGAGGTCGGCCACGAGCGGCTGTCGTCGCTGCGGGTGGTGCCCACCGGCGGCGACTGGGTGCGGCCCGGGCTGGCTCGTCGGTTGCGGGCCCTGGCACCGAACGTGCGCTTCGCCGGGCTGGGCGGCGCGACCGAAACCGCCGTCCACGCAACCATTTTCGAGGTGAGCGACGACCTGCCGGCCGATTGGACCGCCGTGCCCTACGGCGTCCCGTTCCCGAATATCGCATGCCGGGTCGTCAACGACGCCGGCGCCGACTGTCCCGACTGGGTCGTGGGGGAGCTGTGGATATCCGGACGGGGCATCGCCCGGGGTTACCGCGGCCGCGGCGAACTCACCGCGGAACGTTTCGTTCTCCGCGACGGCCGGATCTGGTACCGCACCGGTGATTTGGCCCGCTACTGGCCGGACGGCACCCTCGAGTTCGTCGGCCGCGCCGACTACCGGATCAAGATAAGCGGCTATCGCGTGGAGCTCGGCGAGATCGAGGCGTCGCTGCGCCGCGTGCCCGGGGTGCGCGCGGCCGTCGCCGCCCTGGTTCCCGCGCCGGGCGGCGCCGAGGTGTTGGCGGCCCACGTCTGCCTCGACGACGTCGCCCTGGACGCCCGGCGGATTCGTGAGGTCCTCGTCGAACTCGTTCCCGCACACATGATTCCGGCATACATTTCCGTGGTCGAGCGCATCCCCTTCACCGATGGCGGCAAGATCGACCGACGCGCCGTCGGCGCCGAGCTGGCCGCGGCGGTTTCCGGATTGGGCGATGCCGGCTACCGGGCTCCGTCGACGCCACTGGAATCGGCGCTCACCGAAATCGTCGCCGAGCTACTCTCTTCGCCGACCGGTCAACGCGTCGGTGTTGACGATGACTTCTTCGCGCTCGGCGGCGATTCGGTGTTGGCCACGCAGGCCGTTGCCCGCATTCGCACCTGGCTGGACACCCCGGACGTCATGGTCGCCGACATCTTCGCCACCCGAACCGTTTCCGCACTCGCTGCATTGTTGGGCAGCCGCGAGCACGACAGCGGGCGGCTGGACCAGGTCGCCGAGTTGTATCTGGAAGTCATCCGCATGGACGCTGACTCGGTTCTGTCGGCTGCAACCAAAAGTGAGACGACACAATGACATTACGCAATCTGGCAGATGTGCCATCAGTGTTTGCGCCCTGGATCAAGCGGGTTCCCGGACCTGACGACGGACGACGCGTGGGCGCTACCGTGGTGTTCCCGCATGCCGGCGCTGCCGCCGCAAGCTATCGAGGGTTGGCGACGGCGCTGGCCCGCGGGGGCGATACCTACATCGTGCAGTATCCACAGCGGGCTGACCGGCTGCGTGACCCCGCCCCCGGAACCGTCCATGATCTTGCCCGCGGCTTGTTCGACGGCGGACCCTGGAGTGGCGTGACGCCGTTGCGGCTTTTTGGCCACAGCATGGGTGCGGTCGTCGCTTTCGAGTTCGCCAGGATCGCCGAAGCCCACGACACCGTTGTGCGGCGGCTGTGGGTGTCGGCCGGTCCGGCACCGAGCGCCGTAGCCGGCATGCCGGATCTCCCAACCAGCGATACCGAACTGCTCGCTGACATCGCCGATCTCGGCGGTACCGACCCGGAGCTGCTTGCCGACGAGGAGTTCGCCGAGCTGCTGACCACCGCGGTGCGGGCCGACTATCAAGCGGTCAATCGCTACGACTGTGGGCCCGGCGTGCGCATTCGTGCCGATATCTCCGTGCTGGGCGCACGTGATGACCATCGGGTCGATGCCGCCGCGTTGCGGCTATGGGAGAACCACACCGCGGGTGCGTTCGAGTTGTTCTTGTACGACGGCGGGCACTTTTATCTGAACGAGCACATCAGTGATGTCGCCGCGCGGGTGAATGCCGATGCCTGACGACGCATTCGGTTCCGCCACAGATCCGGTGGTGATTGTCGGCATGGCCCTTGAAGCCCCCGGCGGCATCGATACCGCCGAGGGTTACTGGGAGCTGCTATCCCATGGCCGTGAGGCCTTGGGACCGTTCCCCACCGACCGTGGCTGGCCGATCCGTGAGTTGTTCGCCGGGTCGCGGCGTGGCGGCTACAAGCAGATCCACGACTGCGGTGGATTCCTCTCCGGTGCAACCACATTCGATCCGGAATTCTTTGGTATATCCCCGCGCGAAGCCGTCGCGATGGACCCTCAGCAACGTGTCGCGCTTCGGGTGGCTTGGCGCGCCTTGGAAAATAGCGGGATCAATCCTGACGACCTGTCCGGGCATGACGTGGGTTGCTTTGTCGGCGCCTCAGCTACCGGATACGGGCCCCAGATGGCCAGGTTTTCCCCGCACAGCGGTCATCTCCTCGCCGGAACCGCCCTGAGCGTCATCTCCGGCCGGATCGCCTACACGCTGGGGCTGACCGGCCCGGCACTGACGGTGGACTCCTCGTGCGCGTCCGCGCTGGCAGCGTTCCACGTCTGCGTGCGCTCGGTACAGAACGGCGACTGCGACCTGGCACTGGCCGGGGGAGTCAACGTGTTGGGCTCACCCGGGTTCTTCGTTGAGTTCTCGAAACAACACGCGCTCTCCGATGACGGGCATTGCCGCCCTTACAGTGCGCAGGCCAGTGGAACAGTCTGGGCCGAGGGAGCGGCAATGTTTGTGCTGCAACGAAAGTCGGCGGCGCTGCGCGCCGGGCGGCAAATAGTGGCAGAGGTCCGCGCCAGCGCCGTCAACCAGGACGGCCGCAGCGCCGGACTGAGCGCCCCGAGCGCAGAAGCGCAGATTCGCCTGTTTCGGCGTGCCATCAGCCAGGCCGGGATCCGGCCCCAAGCGGTTGGGATGGTCGAGGGCCACGGCACCGGTACCAGACTCGGCGACCGCACCGAGTTGCGGTCGTTGGCGCAAACATACGGCGACACGGAACCTGGCGGCGGCGCGCTGCTGGGCTCGGTGAAATCCAACTTGGGCCACTCCTTGGCAGCCAGCGGCGCACTGGGGCTAGCCAAGGTTCTGGTCGCCGCCGAGCACGGAGCTGTGCCGCCCACATTGCACGCGGCAGAGGCAAGTCCTGAGATCGACTGGGAAAGTCAGGGTTTGCGTCTCGCAAGGACTTTGACGCCGTGGCCCGCAATCGGTGGGCAACGGATCGCGGCCACTTCGGCGTTTGGCATTGCCGGCACAAATGCGCATGTGATCGTCTCTCTTCCCGAGGTCGCGTAATGCTCACGCACCCTCTGCCCGACGGTCGCGTGCCTGTGTTGCTGTCGGCGCATGACGAAAAGCTCATCGGTCAGGATGCCCGGGCGGTTCTGGATTATCTGGACCGTGTCCGCGACCACGACGATCTGACGACGGCGGTCGCGTCTACCCTGCTGCGTCTGCGGCGGGTGCGACGGCACCGCGTGGTAGCGCGGGCGGCAGACCGCGGCGAACTCGCCGCCGTCCTTTCGGCACTGGCTCGTGGCGACGAGCACCCGCTGGTCGCCCGGTCCTCGAAAGGCGGTGCGACGTCTATCGCGTTCGTGTTTCCCGGTCAGGGAAACCAATGGCAATCGATGGGCGCAGTCGCCTACCAGCGACTGCCGGCGTACCGCGCCGAGGCCGATCGATGCGCTCGAGCCTTCGTCGACGCCGGACTGCCGTCACCATTGCCCTACCTCACGGAAGTGCTGGAAGGGCAGTGGTCGCGTACCCACATTCAGGGCGCGCAGTTCACCCATGCGGTCAGCCTGGCCCGGCAATGGCGATCCCACGGAGTCCTTCCCGATATCACCATCGGGCACAGCCTTGGTGAGGTCGCGGCGGCTTATGTGGCCGGATCATTGTCGTTACCCGATGCCGTGACCCTGGTGGGGGCGCGGGCGGCGATCGTGGGTCGATTGCCGGGCAGGTACGCGATGGCGGTCCTCGGCGTGGGCCTCGACGAGGCCGAGTCTGTGATCGGCGAAACACCGGGCTGGCTAGAAGTTTCAGCGGTAAACGGGCCGTTGTCGACCGTGGTGGCCGGCGACCACGACGCCGTAGTCGGTGCGGTGCGGCTAGCGCAGCAGCGTGGCATGTTCGCCCACCAGCTATCCGTGGATTACCCGGGCCATACCAGCATTCTGCGATTGTTGCGTGCCGAGCTGGCCGAGCTGGTACCCGGCTCCGCATTTCAGCAGGGGCCGGTGGCGTTCGTCGGCTCGACTTTCGGCACAGAGGTCGGCGGTGACACAAATTTCGGCGAATATTGGTATGAAAACCTCTGCAGCACTGTCCGGTTCGACCAGGCGGTAACGGCCGCCCAGAAGCTCGGAGCCAACACCTTCGTTGAGTTGTCCGCGCACCCGTCCCTGCTGTATCCGCTCATGGGCCTGGTCGAGCAGGACTCGGCTGTGGTCGTCGGCTCGGGGCATCGTGACGAGTCGATCATCGACCAGTTGTCGGCGAACGTCGCCGCCGTCGCCATCGCTGATCCTGGCTGCCACTGGGTCGACACGATCCCCGGTGGCATCCGGCCGCCGCTGCGCGGGTTCCCGAATGCGCCGATGCGGGCGATTCACCTATGGGTGGCGCCGGAAGCACTAGCCGACGATGTGTCCAAACCGACCGCTGATCTCACTATCGCCGTCGAGGACTGGCAGTACGCCGTGGCGCCCCCCACGCAGAACACGCCGCCAAGCGCTATCGCGATCGTCGGCGATACCGCTGGGATGCTGACCGAGGCCGTCATGGCGCACCGTGACTGCCGTGTGGTGCCTGCCAACGAGGCGGAAATCATCGCGGTGATCGCTCCCGCACTCGAGACGCTCGACGTAGTGGCCGCGATCGAAGATATCGCGGGCCTGGCCGACGTGGGACTGCCCGACTACGCAATGCTCATCGGATCCCGATGCCGGGCCGTCTGGTTGCTCACCGCGGGCGCCGAACGGGTTCGTCCCGATGACCCGGACGTCAGGCCGGCGCAGGCGGCGCTGGCCGCCATGCACCGCAGTGTTGGCTTCGAATTTCCGGATCAGACGTTCGGAAACCTGGACCTACCGTCGCGTAATGTCGATGCTGCGACTGCGGCCGCTGTCGTCGGCGTGCTGCGCGGCGATGCGACCGTAGCGGCGTTGCGTGACAACGGGGTTGGCGGCTCTTGTGATGGCACGCGAGTCAACGGCGCGGCACGCAATGACATGTCGCCGCGGTGCTACGTTCGGACATTCCGCGAGCGCCGCGGTTCCGCGGCCAAGCGACCGGTTCATGCCGCCGAGCTAGAGAATGTGGTGATCACGGGCGGCAGCGGAGCCATCGGGTTGCGGTATGCGCGGTACTGCATCGAACAGGGCGCGCGAACAGTTGTCCTGTTGAGCCGCAACGGTGTGGACCCACGCGTGTTGGACCAGCTGGCGAGTCGCCACGACGTCGAGGTGCACGCCCCGCGGTGCGACATCACGGACCGCGCCGCACTGTCCGCCGTCGCCGCCAAATACGCCGGTTCAGGCGCGTCGTTGGTCATTCATACCGCGGGTATCGCCATGACTCGGCAGCGTTCCGAGCTCACCGGCGTGGACATTGCAGCAGTGTGTGCCGCGAAGGTGGCCGGGTTGGCGTTATTGGCTGATACCTGGCCACTGCGGCCCGATAGCCGGATCCTGGCCTGTTCGTCAGTGTTCGGGGTGTGGGGTGGTCACGGTCATGCCGCCTACGCGGCATCCAACCGGATGCTCGACGTATTGGCCGCCCAAATGCGAGCCAGCGGACGGGACTGCGCGGCGATTCGATGGGGACTGTGGCAGAGCGCAGGCGTCGTCGGGGAGTGGGAGATCACCCGCACGCAGCGCTCCGGTCTGCGAGCGATGGAACCGGACGCGGCGCTGGATGCCGGTATGGCTGGACACGCTGAAGATCCACTGATTTTCACCGCCGACTTCGACCGGCTCCGAGTGTTTTTCGAGAGCCAGGGAATTCCAATGCCGTTCGGCGCGCCGCCGAACGTCGATGGCGCCTCGAGTGGCAACGGCTCTGATTCGAAACCGCTCGCCGAAACTGTGTGCACCGAGCTGGCCGCGACGCTGCACTTGGGCGATTCGGAGTCGATTGACCTCGGTGCGTCGCTTGTTGACCTCGGTCTGGACTCACTACTGGCGCTTGATCTGCGCAAGCGGCTACGCCGGACGGTGGGCCGCTCGGCTCCGGTGGCTCGCATGCTTGGCGGCATCACGGTCGGTGAACTGATCAAGGTGTTGCGCTCCGGTTCGGCCGGCGGGCCGATCGCGCCCCCTACGTCGGAGCGCGCATCCGTTGCAGGCACGGCGCAGCTCTCGGCGTTTAACACACCAGAAAGGTTGGAACCTACGCGTGACTGACATCACGGGTGCTGACATTCAGCTCGACGAACAGCGGTTGGAGTTGTTGCGTCGACGGATTGCTGAGCGTGGCCTGGCCCGGCCGGCTGTCGCGGAGAACACGCTTGCGGGCGTGGCAGCCGAGGAGCATCCGGAAATGTCGGATGGTCAACGACGGATGTGGTTCGTGCAATCGGTCGACCCGGCCAGCGCCCTGCTCAATGTCTGTGTCTCCTATCGTGTCACGGGCGCAATTGATGTCGGTCGGCTGCGACGCGCGGTGGATGCCGTCGCGGCGCGGCACACCGTATTGCGCACCACCTACCAGACCGACAGCAGTGGCGACCCGCAACCAGTCATTCACCACGAGCTGCGCCCGGGCTGGACAGACCATGACCTGTCCGGGCTGCCCGAGCAAGCTCGCCGGCTGCGGCTGGAAGTACTGGCGCAACGGGAGTTTGGCCGCCCATTCGACCTCGCCAAGGACGCGCCCCTGCGGATCACCGTGGTGCGGGTGGCCGCCGACGAGCTGATCCTGTTGCTCACCGCCCATCACATCGCCTGGGATGACGGATCGTGGGCGCCGTTTTTCACCGACCTGACTCAGGCCTACACCAATCCAGGTGCTGTTGCGGCGACGTCCGTGTCTGCCCCGGCCCCCTGCGAACCAGTAGGTGCACGCCTAGAGGAAGACCTAGCCTACTGGCGTTCGTTGGTCACGGACCTGCCTGAGCCGCTTGAACTTCCCGGTTCCAACGGTTCCGTTGTGCCGACCACCTGGCGCTCGCAACGGGTGACGACTCGGTTGCCTGCGGGCACGGTTGACCGGGCGACGGCGCTGGCCCGGGAGGTCGGCGCTACCCCTTACATGGTGTTGATGGCGGCGTTCGGTGCGTTGGTGCACCGCTACACCCATGCCACCGAATTCCTCATCGCGGCACCGGTGCTCAATCGTGGCCCCGACACCGACGATGTGATCGGCTTCTTCGGCAACACCGTGGTGATACGGATGCGGCCGCAGCCGCAGCAGACTTTCCGGGAGCTGGTCGCCGAGACCCGCGACAGCGCGGTCGGTGCCTTCGCTCACTCGCGCGCAGACCTGGAGTGGCTGGTGCGCGAATTCAACCCGGACCGCCGGCATGGCGCCGAGCGAATGACCCGGGTCAGCTTTGGATTACGCGAGCCCGACGGCGGTGGCTTCTGCCCGCCCGGGGTGGAATGTGAGCGCGCCGAGCTGCGCGGTCACTTCAACCAGCTCCCGCTGGGTCTGATGATCGAACTGACTGGTACGGCCGGCGGGCTCGGCGATGCACTGGTCGAAGCCGAGTACCTGGTCGAGGTCTTGGATCGGCCGCTGGTGGAGCAGCTGCTCGGCCACTACACCATCCTGCTGGACAGCATGCTGGCCAGCCCGGACACCGCGCTGTCGGATTGCGCGCTGATGAGCGCCGACGACGTCGATTGGCTGCGCCGGGTATCCGCCGGTGAGACGTTCGCGACCCCACCGGCGACGCTGCCCGCATTGGTCGCCGAGCGCGCGGCGCTGTCTCCTGACGCCGTCGCGGTTGTCTACGAGGGCCGCCAGTTCAGCTACCGCGAGATCAATGCGGAGGCAAACCGGCTGGCGCACTGGCTGATCGAACAGGGAATTGGGACCGAGGACCGCGTCGCGGTTTTGCTGGACAAATCACCGGAGCTGGTCACCACTGCGCTGGGCATCGTCAAAGCCGGCGCGGTCTACCTTCCGATCGACCCGACATATCCGGATGATCGACTGACGTTCATCTTGGGTGATGCGGACGCCAAACTGGTGCTGCGCGAGCCGGTTACGGGTTTGGCGGACTACCCTACCGCCGACCCGGCGACCAACGAGTTGGTGCGGCCGCTGCGACCGGACAACACCGCTTACCTGATCTACACGTCGGGTTCGACCGGGCTCCCCAAAGGTGTTCCGGTTCCGCACGCACCGATCACCGAGTACTTCGTCTGGTTCGGTGAGGAATATCGCGTCGACGAAACCGACCGGCTGCTGCAGGTGGCGTCGCCCAGCTTCGACGTATCAATGGGTGAAATCTTCGGCACATTGATTTGTGGTGCGCGGCTGGTGATTCCGCGACCAGACGGACTGCGCGACATCGGATATCTGACCGATCTGCTAAGCCGCGAGGGCATCACCTCGATGCATTTCGTACCGTCGCTGCTGGGCCTGTTCCTATCGCTGCCCGGCGTCAATCAGTGGCGCACGTTGCGCCGGGTGCCCATCGGCGGGGAGGCGCTGCCTGGCGAGATTGCCGACAAGTTTCACGCCACCTTCGACGCGTTGCTATACAACTTCTACGGACCTACCGAGACCGTCGTCAACGCGACCAGTTATCCCGTGGAGGGCAGCCAGGGGACCCGGGTGGTGCCAATCGGCCGTCCCAAGATCAATACCCAGGTGCATCTGCTCGACGATGCGCTGCGGCCGGTGCCGGTCGGTGTGATCGGCGAAATCTACATCGGTGGAACCCATGTCGCACACGGCTACCATCGTCGGTCGGGGTTGACGGCCGAGCGTTTCATCGCCGACCCGTTCACCCCGGGCGGGCGGCTGTACCGTTCGGGCGATTTGGCGCGCCGAAATGCCGATGGGGATATCGAATTCGTCGGCCGCGCTGACGAACAGGTAAAGATCCGCGGCTTCCGTATTGAGCTCGGCGAGGTTGCCGCCGCAATCTCGGTCGATCCCAGCGTCGGGCAGGCGGTCGTGGTGGCCACTGAGCTGCCACAGCTGGGCAAGAGTCTGGTCGGGTATGTGACCCCGAGTGGTGCTGACACTGTCGACGTCGAACGGATCCGGGCCCGAGTTGCTGCGGCATTACCGGAATACATGACGCCGGCAGCGTATGTGGTGCTCGACGAGATTCCGATCACCGCCCACGGCAAGATCGATCGCGCAGCATTGCCACAGCCCCAGATCGCAACGCGAACCCAATACCGCGATGCCACAACGCCTTCCGAGCGACGCATAGCCGCCCTATTTTCCACTCTGCTCGGCCACGACCGGGTCGGTGCCGACGACTCATTCTTCGACCTGGGCGGTCATTCGCTGGTGGCGACCAAGCTGATCACCGCAATTCGTGCGGAATGTGGTGTCGAACTTGGTATCCGGGATGTTTTCGAACTGGGGACGGTAACCCGACTGGCGGCCCGAGTGGACCAGCTTCGCTCCGGCGACATCGCGCCGTCGCGGCCCAAACTGATCGCGACCACCCACGATGAGCCGCTGCCGCTGTCGGCCTCACAGCTGCGCAGCTGGTTCGCGTTCCGGATCGAGGGCCCGGGCCCGGTCAACAACATTCCCTTTGCGGCGAGAATGACTGGGCCGTTGGACGTTGACGCGCTGATCTCTGCCGTCGGCGACGTTGTCACCCGGCACGAGATCCTGCGCACCACCTACGTTGAAATCGACGGTGTGCCATACCAAGTGGTCAACCCAGTTGCGGAATTGCCGGTGCGCCGTGCCGCGTGGGAAGGTTCCCGCGAGGGCAGTGCGTCCTGGTTGAAGGAGCAGCTTGACCTCGAGCGTCGGCACTGTTTCGAGCTGGACCGGGACTGGCCGATTCGCGTGGCCGTGCTGGGTACCGGCGATGAGCATGTGTTGTCGCTGGTGGTGCACCATATTGCCTCCGACCACTGGTCGGGGGGTGTGTTGTTCGCCGATTTGATGGCCGCTTATCGCGCCCGGCGCGCCGGGGAAGCGCCGTCGTGGGCGCCACTGCGCGTGCAGTACGCGGACTACGCGGCGTGGCAGCGCGCTTTTCTCGGTGATGCATCGGCAGACGAGTCGGCCGTCGCACGCGCACAACAAGAGTACTGGGACCGCCAGCTCGCCGAGCTCCCCGAGGACACCGGCCTGCGCCCGGATTTCCCGCGGCCGCCGGTGCCCAGTGGGGAGGGCGAGTCGGTCGAATTTCGCATTGACTCGGCAACACGAGACAAGCTGACGGCACTGAGCCGCGAGCTGGGCATCACCGAGTTCATGCTGCTGCAGGCCGCCGTTGCGGTGGTGCTGCACAAGGCCGGCGGTGGCGTTGACATTCCGCTGGGTACTCCGGTCGCGGGCCGCAGCGAAGCCGAATTGGAGCACTTGGTCGGCTTTTTCGTCAATATCCTGGTGCTGCGAAACGACTTGAGCGGCAACCCGACGTTGCGCGAAGTGCTGACCAGGGCTCGCGAAATGGCGCTGGCCGCCTACGCGCATCAAGACCTGCCATTTGACCGCGTGGTCGACAGCGTTAGCCCGATGCGTTCGCTGGCCCGCAATCCGCTGTTCCAAGTTGTCGTGCACGTTCGCGATCAGCTGCCCGCTGTCCGCGTGATGGACTCGGCTGTGGACGGTTCGGCGCAAGACACCGTGTGCAACGTACTGCCCCCAACCTTCGATATGGCGCAGGCTGATCTGAGCATCAATTTCTTCGGCTCCGACGGCTCGGACGACACCGGATACGCCGGCAACGTCATCTTCCGCACGGAGCTCTACCGCACGTCCACTATCAAGCGATTGGCCGACTGGCTGTCGCAGGTCATCAACGAATTTGCAAGCAATGTCGACCAGACTTTGCGAGACGTACAGCTGATCGACGCGGTCGAGGGCCAGCACATCCTGGGTAATTGGAGCCGGGGCGCCGAGCCGGCCCACGCTCGCCTCCGCACCATCCCTGAGCTGCTGGAGCGTAGTAGGCAATTGGGGCCCGACCGGATTGCGGTGCGGTGCGGCAATGAACAGATCGATTACCCTGCGCTGCACCGTCGTTCGGACAATATGGCGGCGCTCCTGGCGGAGCGCGGTGTAGGACCGGGATCGTTGGTCGGATTGTCGATGCGCCGCGGTATCGACCTGGTAGTTGCGCTCATGGGCATTATGAAAACCGGCGCCGGTTACTTCCCGATCGATCCCGGTTACCCGTTGGCGCGCAAACAGTTCATGCTCGACGACGTCGAGCCGGGGGTCGTGATAGTCACCGCCGACGCGGTCGAGACGATGCCGAAAATAACTGAGGTCACGCTGCTTTCGCTCGACGACCCGCAGGTGCGTGCCGCAGTCGAGACCTCGGATGGTGCGGACTCACCGTCGCGTCAGCTGCTGCCACACCCCGATGACCCGATGTACCTTGTGTTCACGTCCGGGTCTACTGGCAAGCCGAAGGGGGTACTGGGCACTCATCGTGGAATGGCGGCCCGGCTGAACTGGCAGTTGCAGTTTTACCCGCCAAGAGCCGAGGACATTCGGTTGGCACAGGCCTCGATCACCTTCCTCGAGGGTCCCATGGAATTGCTGGCCGGTCTGGCGGCAGGAGCCACCATGATCCTCGCCGATGATGCCGAGCACCGCGATCCCGAAGCGCTGGGGGCATTGATGCGAAGGCATTCGGTCGCGCAAGTGACCGCGGTACCCAGCTTGGTCTCCGCCCTGGTGGACAGCAGACCCGACGCGCTGCGCGCACTGTCCCGTCTGGTGTGCGGCGGTGAACCGGTGAGCGCGTCGTTGCTGGAGCGCCTGGCGGCCGCCTGCGCCGATAGCGACGGCAATGGCCCCGAACTCTTGAACAACATCGGCTCTACTGAGACTTCCGGCGCCGTGGTGCGAGGGCGGCTGCACCCACCGACTCCGCGCGTTGGCAAGCCCGTATCGGGAGCCGAGGCGTATCTGCTCGACGATGCCCTGCGCCCGGTGCCTGTTGGCGTCGTGGGCGAGTTGTATTACGCCGGTGACCAACTGGCTCGGGGATACTGGAAGCGGCCCGGTCTGACCGCGTCGCGTTTTGTCGCCAATCCGTTTGGCACTGAGCCCGGTGCGAGGTTGTATCGCAGTGGCGATCTGGCCAGGTGGACCGCCGACGGCCAGCTGGAGTTCGCCGGCCGGATAGACCACCAGGTGCAGGTGCGCGGCTTCCGCGTCGAATTGGCCGAGGTCGAAGCCGCACTGTCGGCAGCTGACGGTGTCGCCGCCGCGGCAGCCCGCAGCTGGGATCTGCACGGGAGCACTTCACTAGCCGGATACGTTGTGCCGCAACGTCCTATCGCCGACGAGGCGGGGAAAGCGGCATTCGCGGGTTCCGTGCGGGCCGCGGTCGCTGAGACGCTGCCTGGCTACATGCTGCCGTCGTCTCTGACCGTGTTGGACAAGCTACCCAAAACCGAATCAGGCAAGTTGAATCGGCCCGGCCTGCCTCAACCGACGGTCAGTACGAGCGGCCAGATTGAACCGCCGTGCACCGAGACCGAACGCGCGCTGGCCGCGGTGTTCGCCGACCTTCTGTCGACCTCGGCGGTCGGGCGTTTCGACGACTTCTTCACCCTCGGCGGTGACAGCATTCTCTCGGTGCAGCTGGCCGCCCGGGCGCGGGCCGCCGGCCTCGCGGTCAGCCCGCGGATGGTCTTCGAGCACCCCACGGTGCAGCTTCTGGCCGCCGCGCTCGATGCGCGCGACGAGGACGCGATGGTCGAGCCGGAAGACGAGCTAACCGATACGCGCTTCGAGCCGATGAGTACCTCGGGGTTGTCATCTGCCGATCTCGCTGCCGTGACCCGCCTTTGGTCGACATCGCAAGGCGGTACGTGATGACCGCCACCGATACCGGCTCTGGGCCCGCCACTGCGCCCGACATCGAGGACGTGATGGCCCTGAGCCCTTTGCAGGAGGGCTTGTATTCGCTGACCATGCTGGCCGAATTCACCGCAGACGAACCGGCCGATGATCCGTACGTGATGGGGATGGCAGCCGACATCTCCGGCGCACTCGATACCGCACTGCTACGTGATTGCGCGGCAAAGATGTTGGCGCGTCACCCGAATCTTCGGGCGAGTTTCTTCAGCCGCGGGATTGCCCGGCCGGTGCAGCTCGTGCCGTCATCGGTTGACCTGCCCTGGCGACATATCACGGCGGCGCGTGAGGACGTCCAGGCTTTGGAGGCCGACGAGCGGCGTCGGCCGTTCGATTTCGAGCGCACCCCCGCAGTGCGTTTCCTGCTCATCGAATTGCCGGGCGCCCACTGGCGTTTGGTGATCACCGCCCACCACATCGTCATCGACGGATGGTCGCTGCCGGTATTCGTCAACGAGATGATGACCTTGTACCGGTCCGGTGGAGATCTCGAAGCGTTGCCCGCGGCCCCGCGGCCGTACCGCGATTACATCGGTTGGTTAGCGAGCCGCGACCACGCTGCCAGCCAACAGATCTGGCGTCGGCACCTGGCCGACCTGCCCGGCCCGACGCTGCTCTCGGCCGCTTTCGGCTCGGTCGAGGCGAGTACGGACCGGACGCGTCTGCCGCGACGCACCGAGTTGCGCATGGACGCGGCAAAGACAACGTGGCTGGCCGATACCGCGCGCTCCCGCGGTATCACCATCAGTGCCCTGATGCAGATGGCCTGGGCCCTGGTGTTGTCGCGGCTGACCGATTGCTGTGATGTGGTATTCGGGGTCACCGTGTCCGGCAGACCGGCCGAGTTGGCCGGAGTCGAGACCATGATCGGTCTATTCATCAACACCGTGCCGTTGCGCGTGCGGCTCGACCCGGGCGGCACCGCCGGTGAGCAGTGCCGCGCCGTCCAACACGATGCGGCCCTGCTGCGTGACCACAGCTTCCTCAGCCACGCGCAGCTGCGGACGCTGGGCGGTGTCGGCGAGATGTTCGACAGCCTGCTGGTCTATGAGAACTTCCCGCTGGACGGACTGGTTGCCGGCGGCGAATTGACCGCTGCCGGCGTGACTTTCCGCCCCGCCGCCGTGGAGAGCCTGTCTCATTTCCCGGTCACACTCGCCGCCCACCCAGACGATGGCGAGCTGGTCCTGATGATGGAAGTAATCGATGGCGCGCTGGGCGTCACGACCGCGGCGACACTCGGCCGCCGGGTACTGACGGCCGCCGAGCGACTGCTGCAGTCGTGGGACCGCCCGTTGCGTGAGGTCAGCGTGCTGCTCGACAACGAGGCGGCACCATTGCGGCGGTCGTTGTCTGGCGGTGCGCTCACCGCACCCAGCTCGAGCGGAATCCACGCTCGCTTCGCCTCGATCGCGGCGGCCATGCCAGACAGCTGCGCAATCAGCTGGGCGGGCGGCACGCTGAGCTATCGCGAATTGGACGCGTCGGCCAACAGAATGGCCGCGATGCTCGTCGCTCGTGGGGCCGCGATCGAAACCCCGGTCGCGATCCGGCTTCCCCGCGGCCCGCGGTATGTCATCGCGATGCTCGCCGTGCTCAAGGCCGGCGCCACGTGTGTGCCGATGGAGCCGGGTACGCCCCCGGAACGAGTGGATTCGATTCTGCGCCAAAGTGGTGCGACGATCACCATCGACGAGCAACTGATGAAGGACAGCGAAGGCGAGAACGGTGGTGACTTCCGGCCCGTCGACGCCGCACCCGCCCAAGCGGCCTACGCCGTCTTCACCTCCGGGACTACGGGAGAACCCAAGGGCGTCATCGGAACTCACGCAGCGCTCGGTGCGTACGCCGACGACCATTTGGACAGTGTGCTGCGCCCCGCCGCCGCCCGACTCGGTCGACGGCTGCGCATCGCCCATGCATGGTCGTTCGCGTTCGATGCCGCCTGGCAGCCGTTGGTCGCACTGCTCGACGGCCATAGCGTGCACGTCGTCGACGAGCACACCCAGACCGACGCCGAGGCGCTGGTTCGCACGATCGCCGAGTGCGGCATCGACATGATCGACACCACCCCTTCGATGTTTGCTCAACTGCGCGCGTGCGGTTTGCTGAGCACGGTTCCGTTGACCGTGTTAGCGCTGGGCGGGGAAGCAGTCAGTGGCGCCGCATGGGCTTGGATCCGCACCGAGTGCAACCGCACGGCCATGTCGGCGTACAACTGCTACGGTCCCACCGAGACCACGGTCGAGGCGATGGTAGCGACCATCGCCGAGCATGACCAGCCTTCGATCGGGCGGCCGACTCTCCAAACTTGGGGCTACGTACTGGATTCCGAACTGCGCGCGATGCCGTCTGGAGCGACCGGCGAGCTGTATCTGGGCGGCGCGCAGCTCGCCCGCGGCTATCTGGGCAGACCTGGAGAGACCGCTACGCGCTTTGTCGCCGACCCGTCCGCTCCCGGGGAGCGGATGTACCGCACCGGCGACCTGGTGCGTCGGTTGCCCGACGGCTCACTGCAGTACGTCGGACGCGCCGATGCTCAGCTGAAGATCCGCGGCCACCGCGTCGAGCCCGGCGAGATCGCGGCCGTACTCGAGTCGCATCCGGCCGTCCGCCAAGCAGGTGTTCTGGTCCGCCAGCGTCGGGGCGTGCCGCGGCTGACGGCCTACGTGGCCACCACCGAAGCGACCGGGCAACGGCCATCGGCGGGCGAGCTGCGGAGCATGCTCAGCACCCACCTACCGCGCTACATGATTCCGCAGCGCATCGTCACCGTCGACAAAATTCCGTTGACCGCAAACGGGAAGCTGGACGAAGCCGCGCTAGCCGACACCGATATCGCCGACGGGGCCGCGGTGGAGTCCGAGCCCGAAACGGTCACGGAATCGACTCTGGCAGAAGTGCTTACGGAGATCCTGGGGTTGCCGCGGATCGACGTCACCGCGGATTTCCTACAACTGGGGCTGGACAGCATCACGGCGCTGTCGGTCGTGCAGGCGGCGCGGGCGAGGGGCTTGGCGCTGCGGCCCCGACTAATCCTGGAGTGCGCCACCGTCCGTGAGCTCGCCGCCGCGATCGATATGGGCGGGGCACCAGCAGACGCCGCCCCGCCACGTGCCGAGCGTTGCGGCGAGATCGTCCCGGCACCGATCGTGTCGTGGATGTACGAGTACGGGAACTTTCGCAGGTTCAGCCAAATGCTGATCATCGCGTTGCCGCCCGGCATCGGCGCCGAAAATCTCGAGGCGGTGCTGCAAACTTTGTTGGACCGCCACGACATGTTGCGCGCCCGGCTCGACGTTGTCGATGGGTGCTACCGGCTGGTCAGCCGCCCCCCGGGTTCGGTACAGGCGCAAGAGATCCTGACCCGGGTGTCCGGACCCGCCCACCAGACGCTCGCCAGCCACGCCCGCGCCGTCATCGATAGCATCGACCCCTTCAACGGCGCGATGGTGCGGGCGCTGTGGTGTGACGTCCCCGGGCCCGAGACCGGTTGCATGCTGCTCGTGGTGCATCACCTGGCCACCGACGCCGTGTCCTGGTATGCGCTACTGGCCGGTCTCTCGGGTGCATGGGCCCAACTCCGGGAGGACGGACCAGCGCCGCCGGCCGAGTGGACCTCTTATCGAGAGTGGTCGCGGCTTCTCGAGCAGCGGTCGCGCAGTACCGATGTCGCCGCCCAGCGTGACTATTGGCTGGCCCAGTTGGCTGGGCCAGACCCGATGTTGGGGGCCAGGCTGCCCGATCCGACGCACGACACCTGGGCATCGCTTCGGGTGAGCGGGTCATTAAGTGAGGTGACCGAGACGCGCAGGCTGCTCGACAAGCTGGCTGACGCCGGCGCGGACATCGGCGTTCGGGAGTTCCTGTTGACCGCGTTGACGTTGACGCTGACGTCATGGCGGGTAAGCCGCGACCAACAGGCCGGCGCTGGAGTGTTGGTGGCGTTGGAGAGCCACGGACGGGAAGACGCGCTTGTCGCCGGCGATGATGCCGGTGGGGTCGAGGTCGATACCTCGATGACTGCGGGCTGGTTCACCAATGTCTTCCCGGTTCGACTCGGCGTTGCCGAGCGACCGGTCGACGTCGAGACCGCGCGCCGCGACCCAGCCTCAGCCCGCGATCTGCTGCGTGCGGTGGCTGACCACGTAGCGGCGGTGCCGAACCGCGGGCTGGACTATGGGCTGCTGCGTTATCAGCGGCGCGACCCTGACCTGGCCGTCGCACCTCATCCACAGGTGGAGTTCAACTATTTGGGCCGAGTGGACCTCGGCCCCATGCTGCAACCCGGGGCGCCATGGACACCGCTCACGGACGATGGTCTAACCGAGTCGATTCCGATCGCAAGCGAGCCGGACTTGCCGTTGCGCTACACCTTCGATGTGGTCGCGGTGGTAGAGGGCACGGCAGCGGGTCCCCGGTTACGGACCAGCTGGATTTGGAGTGAGCTGCTCACCACTGAAGAGGAAGCCACCGAATTAATCCGCCTGTGGCGCGACGCGATTGCGGTGCTGGCGGGTGCGCTGTGATGCAGAACGAGGTCGTGACATGAGCACCCTTGCGGTCCTGGGCGCCGGAGCCAAGGCGGTGGCCGTCGCCGCCAAGGCCCACGTGCTGCGCGAAATGGGCGTCGACGTTCCCGACGTCATCGCGGTCGAACGCACCGGGGTCGGGGCCAACTGGCAGGCCAGCGGCGGCTGGACCGACGGGGCGCATCGGCTGGGCACCAGCCCGGAAAAGGACGTCGGGTTCCCCTACCGATCGGCGCTGGCGCCGCGCCGCAACGCCGAACTCGACGAGCGGATGACGCGCTACAGCTGGCAGTCCTATTTGATCGCCACCGCGTCGTTCGCCGAATGGATCGACCGCGGCCGGCCGGCACCCACCCATCGCCGGTGGAGCCAGTATCTGGGGTGGGTCGCCCAGCACGTGGGCCTGGACGTCGTGCACGGCGAGGTCGACGGGCTGGCCGTCAGCGGTGACCGCTGGGCGCTGCACACCCACGAGATCACCGTGCACGCCGATGCCCTGATGATCACCGGGCCCGGCCAGGCCGAGAAGTCGCTGCTGCCCGGCAATCCGCGGATGCTCTCGATCGCCCAGTTCTGGGACCGCGCCGCCGGCCACGACCGGATCAACGCGGAACGGGTGGCGGTGATCGGCGGCGGTGAGACGGCCGCGTCGATGCTCAATGAGCTGTTCCGGCACCGGGTTTCGACCATCACGGTCATCTCGCCGCAGGTGACGCTGTTTACCCGCGGCGAGGGATTCTTCGAGAACTCGCTGTTTTCCGATCCCACCGACTGGACCGCGCTGACGCTGGACGAACGCCGCGACGCGCTGGCGCGCACCGACCGCGGAGTGTTCTCGGCGAACGTCCAGGAAGCGCTGTTGGCCGACGACCGCATCCACCACCTGCGCGGCCGGGTCGCCCACGCGGTCGGGTGGGACGGCCAGATCCGGCTGACGCTGTCCACCAACCGGGGCAGCGAAAACCTGGAGACGGTCCACGGTTTCGATCTGGTCATCGACGGATCCGGCGCCGACCCGCTCTGGTTCAGCTCGCTGTTCAGCCAGGACGCGCTCGACCTGCTCGAGCTGGGTCTGGGTGGCCCGCTGACGGCTGACCGCCTGCAGGAGGCGATCGGCTACGACCTGGCCGTCGCGGACGTCGCCCCGAAGCTGTTCCTGCCGAACCTTGCCGGACTCACCCAGGGGCCCGGATTTCCCAACCTGAGCTGCCTGGGACTGCTGTCGGACCGGGTGCTGGGATCCACGACGAACCCGTCCAAATC
Organism: Mycobacterium sp. SP-6446; assembly: GCF_001954045.1. Classification (NCBI taxonomy): domain Bacteria; kingdom Bacillati; phylum Actinomycetota; class Actinomycetes; order Mycobacteriales; family Mycobacteriaceae; genus Mycobacterium; species Mycobacterium sp. SP-6446. The sequence goes on from NZ_MBEM01000114.1 coordinate 34,897, forward strand.
CGCCCCGGCGAGACGCGAGCTTGGTCGTAACGTGACCGAGTCGAGACACAAATAGCGGTCACAGGGGGCAGAATTACACCACCTAACACAAGACGAACGGTGTGAGGCCGTCCGCCACATTCCAGGTGCAACTCAGGGGGAGGACCTGACCATGACAACCACATTGACAACGACCTTGAAATCCGCCGCCACAGGCGTTGCGGCCGTGGCCGCCATCGGCGCCGCCGGCATCGGCGTGACGTCGGCCGCATTCGTCCCGGCTAGCACCGATCAGGTGCAGCTGGCCGCGGTCGGCGTGCCCCTGCCGCAAGACCCGCCGCCCCCGCCGCCGTTGCCGGGCCAACTGCCGACCCCGGAGCAGTTGTCCACGCTGTGCACCCAAGTAACCGACCCGGGCGTCAACTACAGGGACAAGGTCAACTTCGTTGAAAACGGCATCCCTCAAAACGAGGGTATGGTCGCCGACCACGACCTGAGGAAGGCCTACCGGAACGGGAACTTTCCGGAGACGTTCGCCGTGACCAACATTGCGCCCGCCGGCCCGAACATGGCCCAGGCCGACGTGGCCATCTCGGGTCCGAAGTTCGCCGGGCCGGTCACCAAGCACCTCGTGTTCATCAATCAGGGCGGCAACTGGGTCCTGCAGCACGACGCCGCGCTCGCTCTGATTCAGGCGTCGACCGCGACGGGCTAACGACACCGATTCTGGGCGTCTACACAGCCAGCGCATAGATTGGACACACATGCGCGGGCCTAAAGTAACCGTGCCCATGAAAGGGGGACGATGAAAACCGTCAAGTTCTTTGCCACCGGCGTGGCAACCGTGGCCGTCATCGGGGGAGCGGCGATCGCCATCGCTTTCGCCGCGGCGCCAAGCGATCTGGCCTCCGTCCGGCTGGCCGCGGTCGGTGCGCCGCTGCCGCAGGATCCGGCGCCTCCCGCGCCACCGGTTCCGGGTGCGAACGTGCCGACCGCCGACCAGTTGACCAGCGTGCTGACCAGCCTGGCCGATCCCAATGTTCCGTTCTCCAGCAAGAGCAATCTGGTTGAAGGCGGCATCAGCGGGATCGAAGCGCACGTCGCGGACAAGAAGCTGCAGAAGGCGGCGAAGAACGGCGACCTGCCGCTGTCGTTCGACGTGTCGAACATCCAGCCGACGGCGTCCGGTTCGTCCACCGCGGACGTTGCGGTCTCCGGACCCAAGCTGACGTCGCCGGTCACGCAGAACCTCTCGTTCGTCAGTCAGGGCGGCGGCTGGGTGCTATCACGGGCGTCGGCGATGCAGTTGCTGCAGGCCGTTCAGTGATCGCCGCCCAGCGCGCGTAGGTCGAGTTTGGCGAGGCGCGCCGGGTCGGCCAGCACATCGATGGCCGCGATGCGTCCGTCGCGCACCACGAATCCCATGATCGCCGTGGCGCGCCCGCCGACGAAGATCACCGCGCCTGCGGCGCCGTTGACGGTCGCGGCCCTCGCCTCGCGCTCGGGGCCCGCGTAACTGCGGGCCAGCCTGGCCACCGAGGCCGCGCCGTCGGCCCGGAAGCCGCGCGTCCCGGCGCCGAAGTCGCCGCGCAGCACGACGTCGGGATGCAGCACCGACACCAACCGGTCGAAGTCGCCGCTACGTCCCGCCGCAAAGAAGGCGTCGACGGCTTCGCGTTGTGCGGTGAGGTCGCCGTCGGGAACCGGGTCCGCCTGCTCGATGCGCCGGCGTGCCCGGCTGGCCAGCTTGCGGGTCGCCTCCGGCGTCCGGTCGACGATGGGTGCGATTTGGTCGAACGGGACGGTGAAGACGTCGTGTAGCACGAACGCCAGCCGCTCCGCCGGCGGCAGCGTATCGAGGACCACGAACAGGGCCAGGCCCACCGCGTCGGCCAGCATCGCGCGGTGTTCGGGATCGGACTCGCCGACCGGATCGACGATCGGGTCCGGTAGATGGGCGACCAATTCCTCCCGACCGCGGGAGTGGCGGTCGCGCAACATGTTCAGGCAGACGCGGGCCACCACGGTGGTCAGCCAGGCGTCGAGGTTGGCGATGCCGTCCGCGCCGCTGCGACGCAGCCGCAGCCACGCCTCCTGCACAGCGTCCTGGGCGTCGTCGATCGAGCCCAGCATGCGATATGCGATGGCGCCCAGCTGTGGTCGGGCCGCCTCGAAACGCTCGGTCAGTGACGCATCGACGGTCACGCGCGGCCCGCCCCACGGTTCGGCTCGGGCAGGGCGCAGACCCGGTTGCCGGAAAAGCCGGACGACCCGATGCCGAGCGCGATGTTGAACCGGGCGCGAAAGTTGCCCAGGTTGATGACGTGGGTGAGCGCGACGAGTTGGGGCGTGTCGAAGTGGGCGCGCAGCGCATCGAAAAGCTCGTCGCTGACCTCGACCGGGGTGCGGCTGATCGCGGTCGCATACTCCAGGATCAGCTTGTCGACGTCGGAGAAGCACGAGGCGTTCTGGTAATCGGCCATCGCGAGTAGTTCCTCGTCGGTGATTCCCCACTGGCGTGCGATCTGCGAACCGAGGTCGATGCAGTACTCGCAGCGCACAGTAGTCGCCGCCTTCAGCTCGGCCAGCGCACGCTCGCGCGGGCTGAGGATATCTAGCTTGGACTCGGCCATCTCGAGCCTGCCGATGGCGCTGAGCAGCCGCGGGATGTGCGCATACATTCGCAGCGGCTCCAGCATCCCGGCCGTTTCCAGGCCGGTCATCTGAGCCAGCTTGCGTCTGGTGAAGAAGAAAGCGATCTTGGCGCCCGGGCCGGCGTCGCGGTCGGACACTCCCTTGAGACGGGGCATGGCGGTCCTCCTTGAATGTCGTCCTTACTAGGTCGACACCTGGCGGCACTCGAACGTGACCGGGCCCCCTTAACGGCTAGGTCTGCTGGCTCAGCGGCAAATCCATGTCGAACACCCGGGCATGCAGCACGGTGCGATTCCGCAGCGCGGCGCGCACCGCTCGATGCAGGCCGTCCTCGAGATAGGTGATGCCTTTCCACCGCACCGCGTGCGGGAAAAGGTCGCCATAAAAGGTGGAGTCCTCCGACAGCAGCCGGTCCAGTGCGAGCACCGTGGTCGTGGTGACCAACTCGTCGAGCCTGATCTGCTGCGGGGGAATCTGGGACCACTCCCGGTACGAAAGCCCGTGCTCGGGATAGGGCTTACCGTCCCGCACGCCCTTGAAAATCATTGGTGGATCTTCCGCGACGCGTCGCCCCGGCCCGACGAATGCATGTTGGACAGGCTAGCCGGAAAATCGTCGGCGGCTGGCGCCGAGGCCCGCTCTTGGCAGGTCGCGCCTCTCGAGACCGTAAAATGGACGCGATCAAGGAGGTGGACGTCGATGGGAAGCGCGGACGAGCGTCGCTTCGAGGTGCTGCGTGCCATCGTCGCCGACTTCGTCGCCACCAAGGAACCGATTGGCTCTAAATCATTGGTGGAACGCCATAACTTGGGCGTGTCCAGCGCGACGGTCCGCAACGACATGGCGGTGCTGGAGGCCGAGGGCTACATCGCCCAGCCCCACACCAGCTCCGGACGGGTGCCCACCGAGAAGGGATACCGCGAGTTCGTCGACCGGCTCGACGACGTCAAGCCGCTGTCGTCGGCCGAGCGGCGCGCGATCCAAAGCTTCCTCGAGTCCGGCGTCGACCTCGACGACGTGTTGCGCCGTGCGGTGCGCCTGCTGGCTCAGCTGACCCGGCAGGTGGCCGTGGTCCAGTACCCGATGCTGTCCACCTCGACCGTGCGCCACCTCGAGGTGATCGCCCTGACGCCCGCGCGGCTGTTGATGGTGGTCATCACCGACTCCGGCCGGGTCGATCAGCGAATCGTCGAACTCGGCGACGTGATCGACGATCACCAGCTTTCGCAACTGCGTGAAATGCTCGGCCAGGCGTTGGAAGGCAAACGGCTGGCGGCGGCGTCGACGGCGGTGGCCGATCTTGCCAGCCATCTCGAGGGTTCCGGAGGCTTGGGCGACGCGGTGGGCCGTTCGGCGACCGTGTTGTTGGAGTCCCTGGTGGAACACACCGAGGAACGTCTGGTGATGGGCGGCACCGCCAACCTGACCCGCAACGCCGCGGACTTCGGCGGTTCGCTGCGGTCGATCCTGGAGGCCCTCGAGGAGCAGGTGGTGGTGCTGCGGTTGCTGGCGGCGCAGCAGGAAGCCGGCAAGGTGACGGTGCGCATCGGTCACGAGACCGCGGTCGAGCAGATGGCGGGCACCTCGATGGTGTCCACCGCCTACGGCACCACCGACACGGTGTATGGCGGGATGGGTGTGCTGGGACCCACCAGGATGGATTATCCGGGAACTATCGCCAGCGTGGCCGCGGTTGCTCTCTATATCGGTGAGGTCCTGGGTGCTCGATGACTGCGCACCCAAACAATTTGTGGATAGCCGCATAGGCGCGGCGTAAGAAAGGTCAGGCGTGGCACGCGACTACTACGGGCTGCTCGGCGTGAGCAGAAACGCCAGCGATGCGGACATCAAGCGCGCGTATCGCAAGCTGGCGCGCGAACTGCATCCCGACGTCAACCCCGATGAGGCCGCGCAGGCGAAATTCAAGGAGATCAGCGTCGCCTACGAAGTGCTCAGCGACCCGGAGAAACGCCGGATCGTCGACCTGGGTGGGGATCCGCTGGAGAACGCCGCCGCCTCGGCCGGAGGGTTCGGCGGCGGTTTCGGTGGTTTGGGCGATGTCTTCGAGGCCTTCTTCGGCGGCGGCTTTAGCGGGGGCGCCACATCGCGCGGACCCATCGGCCGGGTGCGGCCCGGGTCGGACTCGCTGCTGCGGATGCGGCTGGACCTCGAGGAGTGCGCCACCGGCGTGACCAAGCAGGTCACCGTCGACACCGCGGTGTTGTGCGACCGCTGCCAGGGCAAGGGCACCAACGGCGATTCCGCGCCGATTCCCTGCGACACCTGCGGCGGCCGCGGAGAAGTCCAGACGGTGCAGCGTTCGCTGCTGGGCCAGATGGTGACGTCACGGCCCTGTCCGACCTGCCGCGGTGTCGGCGTGGTCATCCCCGATCCGTGCCACCAGTGCATGGGCGACGGCCGGGTGCGCGCCCGTCGGGAAATCAGCGTCAAGATCCCCGCCGGCGTCGGCGACGGCATGCGCGTGCGGCTCGCCTCCCAAGGGGAGGTCGGGCCCGGGGGAGGGCCGGCGGGCGACCTGTATGTCGAGGTGCACGAGCAGGCCCATGACATCTTCGTTCGCGACGGCGACGACCTGCACTGCACGATCTCGGTGCCGATGGTCGACGCGGCGCTGGGCACCACAGTCACCGTTGACGCCATCCTCGACGGCATGAGCGAGATCACCATTCCGCCTGGCACACAACCGGGTTCGGTCATCACGCTGCGTGGGCACGGGATGCCGCACCTGCGCTCCAGCGCCCGGGGCAATCTGCACGTTCACATCGAGGTGGTGGTCCCGACAAGGCTGGACCACCAGGACAGCGAACTGCTGCGCGAGCTGAAGAACCGCCGCAGCCGCGAGGTGGCCGAAGTCCGCTCGACGCACAGCGGCGGTGGGCTGTTCAGCCGGCTCCGCGAGACCTTCACCGGGCGCTAGCCACAGTCCCACAGACCGCGCACATGGTGGCGACCCTGTTCTACATCGACGCACTGCCCGACGCCGGGGCGCTGGCCGTCGTCGACGGCGAGGAAGGATTTCACGCCGCCACCGTGCGCCGGATCCGTCCCGGCGAGCAGCTGGTGCTCGGCGACGGAGCCGGCGGCCTGGCCCGCTGCGTGGTCGAGCACGCCGGGCGCGAAGGGCTGCGTGCCCGGGTGCAGGAGCGCTGGTGCGTCGCGCCCGCGCGGCCCACCGTGACGGTGGTGCAGGCCTTGCCCAAGTCCGAGCGCTCGGAGTTGGCGATCGAATTGGCCACCGAGGCGGGCGCCGACGCGTTCCTGGCCTGGCAGGCGGCTCGGTGTGTGGCCACCTGGCAAGGCGCGAAGGTCGACAAGGGTCTGCGCCGCTGGCGCGCCGTCGCCCGATCAGCGGCCCGCCAATCCCGTCGGCCGCGCATCCCGGCGGTCGACGGCGTACTGTCCACCGCGGCTTTGACGCAACTGATCCGCGACGAGGTGGCGGCCGGTGCAACGGCGTTGGTGTTACACGAGTCGGCGACCGCTGGGCTCGCGGATGTCGTTGTGGGACAGGCTGATTCGGTGTTGCTTGTGGTCGGCCCGGAGGGCGGTATCGCGCCCGACGAGCTTGCGGCGTTGACGGACGCGGGCGCGCTAGCGGTCCGACTCGGTCCGCAGGTGCTGCGGACGTCGAGCGCGGCCGCGGTGGCGCTGGGGGCGCTGGGCGTGCTGACCGGGCGATGGGACGATCCCGCGAGCCTGTAATTTTGCAGGCCCTTACTCGCACTTTCCCTGCAAAATTACAGCCTCGCGATAGCGGGGTCAGAACACTCTCAGCTGACGCGCGAGTTCCAGGTTGGACTTGCTCCCTTCGGCCTGCACGCCGAGGGCTTCCCAGGTGCCGCGTTGGGTGACCCACTGCACGAATGCGTCTGAGTCCGAAGTGATCTGAGCCGTCACGTCGCCATCGCCGAGGCGAAGCGTGCGGTTACACGCGCCGGTGACGTGGATCTCCATCGCGTCATCGATGCGTTCGAGCAGGGCCGCATTCTGCTGGGGCAACGATGCCTCGATCCAGTCCAGAGTTGGTTCAAGCCGCAATCCGTCGGAGGCGGGGGGTTGTGCGTGCAGCGGGCCGTGCGGCTCGAACAGGTCGTATCTGATGTGCACGTAGTGCTCGAAGGCGAAAGCCGTTGGAATGACCGACGCGGGATAGGTTCCGACGTCGCCGAGCGGTACCTCGAAGTCCTGGCCCTCCGCCGCGGCGAGGACCTCGAGGCCCTTCGCGCTGACCGATTCGTAGTCGGCCACGATTTCTTGGGTAGTCATGGAGCGACGCGACTCGACATACAGGTCTGCAGCGCGCTCCGCGGGCCGGCCTGCGGGATCGGGCAACCGCGACGGGTCCACAGCCAGCCAGAAACTGCATGCCATGTGGGACACCACGTCCTGCACCGACCACCCCGGACAGCCGCTGGGCTGCGCCCAGGCCGAGTCCGTTATCAGCGGGAAAATTGCGAGCAGCGCCGTGCGGTCCGCCTCGACGGCTTGTATCGCGGAACTCATCTCACCGCGTTCCTTTCCTTGACTCGATCTCGCGCATCCAACTGCTATCTTTGGGACCAAGATTCATACCGTATGTACGAACCTACATACGGTATGTATGAAAGGCAAGATGAATTGAATGACGACCGCCGAACTCACGCCGCGCGTTCCGCGGAAACGCGGGAGGCGCTGGTCGCCGCGGCGCGGCCGTTGTTCGCCGCGCAGGGTTTCGCCGAGGTGGCTTTGGAGGCGATCGTGCGCGCCGCGGGCGTTACGCGCGGTGCCCTGTATCACCATTTCGCCGACAAGACCGAGTTGTTCGCGACCGTATTTGAGCAAGTCGAGGGCGAAGTCGCCGCCCGCATGGGTGAAGCGATCGCCGCGGCCGGCGAAACCGACCCGGTAGAGGTCCTGCGCCTGGGCGCCGCATTCTGGTTGGACGCCTGCTCCGATCCCGAAATCCAGCGCATTGTGCTGGTGGACGCCCCGGCGGTGCTCGGTTGGACGCGGTGGACCGAGATCGGCAATCGCTACAACGCCGGGATGATGCGCGCGCTGCTCGCTAACGCCGTCGAGACCGGCCGCATCCCACCGCAACCCATCGAGGCGACCGCGCTGACGATGCTGGGCGCCATGCGCGAGGCGACGCTCTTCGTTGCGCGCGCAAGCGATCCTGCTCAAGCGCGCCGGGAAGCCGGCGCCGTCATAGAACGGTTGATCCGGGCCCTTGCCGCAAGCGACGATCGCTAGGGCAGGACGCCGAGACTCTGAGAGCTGACCATCCGGGACGCCGGGCGTAGACTGAGTCAGCTGAGCAAACCCCTGACAAGCCGAGGAAGCAGGTATCGGAAACCACGTGACGCCACGCGAGACCAGCGCCGCTGACGCATCGGCCTCTGCTCAGGTTCGCAGCAGCATCGATGTTCCGCCCGATCTCGTCGTGGGCTTGTTGGGTTCGGCCGACGAGAACCTGCGGGCATTGGAACGGATGCTCAACGCCGACCTGCACGTGCGTGGCAACACCATCACCCTGTCGGGAGAACCCGCCGATGTCGCGCTCGCGGAGCGCGCGATTTCCGAGCTGATTGCGGTCGTGGCCAGCGGACAACCATTGACGCCGGAGGTGGTGCGCCACGGCGTCGCCATGCTCGTCGGGACCGGCAACGCGTCACCGGCCGAAGTGCTCACGCTGGACATCCTGTCGCGCCGCGGCAAAACGATCCGGCCCAAGACGCTGAACCAAAAGCGTTACGTCGACGCCATCGACGCCAACACCATCGTCTTCGGGGTGGGCCCGGCGGGCACCGGGAAGACGTATCTTGCGATGGCCAAGGCCGTCCACGCGCTGCAGACCAAACAGGTCAGCCGGATCATCCTGACCCGGCCGGCCGTGGAAGCCGGTGAGCGCCTTGGCTTTTTGCCCGGCACGCTGAGCGAGAAGATCGATCCGTATCTGCGGCCGCTGTATGACGCGCTCTACGACATGATGGACGCCGAGCTGATCCCAAAGCTGATGTCCGCCGGGGTGATTGAGGTCGCGCCGCTCGGGTACATGCGCGGTCGCACCCTTAATGACGCGTTCATCGTGCTCGACGAGGCGCAGAACACCACGGCCGAGCAGATGAAGATGTTCCTCACCCGGCTGGGCTTCGGATCGAAGGTCGTCGTCACCGGGGACATGACGCAAATCGACCTGCCCGGGGGCGCCAGGTCGGGCCTGCGATCGGCGGTCGACATCCTCCAAAGCGTCGACGACATCCATATCGCCGAGTTGACCAGCGCGGACGTGGTGCGTCACCGGCTGGTCTCCGAAATCGTCGACGCCTACGCCAGGTACGAGGAGCCCGGCTCGGGGCTGAACCGGGCGGCTCGGCGGGCCTCCGGCGTCCGCAGTCGTCGATGATGGTGCCATGAGCATCGAGGTATCCAACGAGTCGGGCATCGACGTCTCCGAAGCGGAATTGGTCAGCGTCGCACGATTCGTCATCGCCAAGATGGACGTCAACCCCAGCGCCGAGCTGTCGATGGTGCTGTTGGACACCGCGGCGATGGCCGACCTGCACATGCGCTGGATGGACCTGCCCGGTCCGACCGACGTGATGAGCTTCCCGATGGACGAGCTCGAGCCCGGCGGCCGGCCCGATGCGCCCGAGCCGGGGCCGTCGATGCTGGGCGACATCGTGCTGTGCCCGGAGTTCGCCGCCGAGCAGGCGGCCGCGGCGGGACACAGCCTCGGACACGAGTTGGCGCTGCTGACCATCCATGGTGTGCTGCACCTACTCGGCTACGACCACGCCGAACATGACGAAGAAAAAGAGATGTTCGCCTTGCAGGAGCGGCTACTCGAAGAGTGGGTCGCCGAACAGGTCGAGGCCTACCAGCAGGACCGCCAGGAGGAGCGTGACCGCCGGTTGCTGGACAAGTCAAGGTATTTCGACAATTGACCGGTTTGTCTCAGCTGTTCGGCGCGATCGCGCTGATCGCGCTGGGGGGCCTTTTCGCCGCGATCGACGCTGCGATCAGCACGGTATCGCTGGCCCGGGTGCAGGAGCTGGTGCGCGACGAGCGGCCAGGCGCGGTCGCGCTTTTCAGGGTGATGTCCGAGCGGCCGCGCTACATCAATCTGGTGGTGCTGCTGCGGATCATCTGTGAGATCACCGCGACCGTACTTCTGGTGGTATTCCTCTACGACAACTTCGGCATCAAGTGGGCGCTTTTCGGAGCGGCTACCACCATGGTGGTGACCAGTTTCGTCGTCATCGGGGTGGGTCCGCGCACCCTCGGCCGCCAGAACGCGTATTCCATTTCGTTGGCGACGGCCCTTCCGCTGCAAGCACTCTCGTGGCTGCTGATGCCGCTCAGCCGGCTGCTGGTGGTCTTGGGTAACGCGCTGACCCCGGGCCGCGGGCTGCGCAACGGTCCGTTCGCATCCGAGATCGAACTGCGGGAGGTCGTCGACCTCGCCCAGCAGCGCGGTGTGGTGGCCGCCGACGAACGCCGGATGATCCAGTCGGTCTTCGAACTCGGTGACACCCCGGCGCGTGAGGTGATGGTGCCGCGGACCGAAATGATCTGGATCGAAAGTGACAAATTCGCCAGCCAAGCTACGAACCTGGCGGTCCGTAGCGGGCATTCCCGCATACCGGTGATCGGTGAGAACGTCGACGACATCGTCGGCGTCGTGTACCTGAAAGATCTTGTCCAACAGACGTTCTTGTCGGCCGACGGCGGACGGGACACCAAAGTCTCGCAGGTGATGCGCCCCGCGGTATTCGTGCCGGACTCCAAGCCGCTGGATGCGCTGCTGCGGGAAATGCAGCGCGACCGCAACCACATGGCGCTGCTCGTCGACGAGTACGGCGCCATCGCCGGCTTGGTCAGCATCGAAGACGTGCTGGAAGAAATCGTCGGGGAGATCGCCGACGAGTACGACCAGGAAGAGACCGCGCCGATAGAAGACCTGGGGGACAAGCGGTTTCGGGTCTCCGCGCGGTTGCCGATCGAAGACGTCGGCGAACTCTACGATCTGGAATTCGACGACGATCTCGACGTCGATACCGTGGGCGGCCTGCTGGCGCTGGAATTGGGCCGGGTTCCGCTGCCGGGCGCCGAGGTCGTCACACATGGCCTGCGGCTGCGTGCCGAGGGCGGACCCGATCATCGCGGACGGGTCCGGATCGGCACCGTTCTGCTGAGCCCGGCCGAACCCGTCGAGCAGGAAGGCGAACTGGATGGCTGAACGGCTGGACGACGAGGATGCGAAGCTGGTGGTGTTGGCGCGGGCGGACGAATCTGCTCGACGATCCAGCGGTCTCCCGGGCCGATCCCCTCGTCGGCCGGGATGCACAGCCC
>NZ_MBEM01000115.1:0-22153 GCF_001954045.1 Mycobacterium sp. SP-6446
CGGTCGGTACAGCAGCCTATGCGGCGCCCGAACAGTTGTTGGGCGGCCACATCGATGGACGGGCCGATCAGTACGCGCTAGCCGCCACCGCGTATCACTTGCTTACCGGCGTGCCGGTGTTTCCCAACACCAATGCGGTCGCTGTGATCAGCGCGCACCTCACGGCCCCTCCGCCGCGGCTCAGCGCTATGCGCCCAGAGCTGGCTGGGCTCGACGAGGTGCTGGCCCGCGCATTGGCCAAAAATCCTACTGACCGCTTCGCCTTGTGCACGGAGTTCGCCGACGTGCTTGGCCTGAAGGTTCCGAGCGGCCGCGGTGACCTCACCCAGGCCGGCATCACTCGACCAATCTCGCTCGCGGGGTTGTCTGCGCAGGCATCTTCCGTCGACGACTCAACCGGCCGCCGAGGCAAGCGCCGCGCGAGACGGGCACTGCTCGTGGCGGTTTCGGTGCTGGCCGTGTTGGCGTTGGGCGTCCTTGTCGCGACTTTCGCGGCGCACACGATAACCGCGAGCGACCCCGCCCACGAGGCGGCGCGGGATCGTCAAGCCGCCGAGATGGCAGGCCGACGCTATCTTGAGGCCTTGGCCGTCGGCGATGCCCGCACCGCGTTGTCGCTCAGTGCTGCTCAGCCTGTCAACACCACATTGCTAACCGATGCGGCACTGCGCCGCCAGCTTGCCGCCACGCCGATCACAAACATCGTAGTCGAATTGGAGCCCGGCGGGGATCCTGCGCAATCGGCCGCGCGGCGCCTCGTCTTGTCCGCCAATTTCGGCCGTAGGCAGTCCAAGACGACGATGGGTTTACGCAAAATAGACGGCCAATGGAAATTGGACACCACGACGATCACACTCGCGGTGGGCGACTCCGGTTCGGGCAACGCATCATTGAAATCGGTTGCCATCTCGGGCATTCCGACGGATGGGATCAGCCCCATGGCGGTTTTCCCGGGCACCCCGGTGGTGTCCTCATCGAATAAGTACGTCGATATCGGTGCCGCGAGTCAACCGCTGCTCCTGGAGGCACTGACCGATACCGGGGCTCGGCCCATGATTCAGCCGACGGTCACTATCAACGATGCCGGCCGGCGGGCGTCGCAGGCCGCCATCGAGGCCCGCCTCCGCTACTGCTACAACCGCGGTCACGTTGCGCCATCGGAGTGCTGCCCGTGCATTACACAGACTGATCTTGGTCAGCCACTAAAGCTGGACACCATCGAAGTGATTCGATTCGAAGACGCCGTGAATATGAACTACGAGCTAGACCCCAATCGGATGCTAGTCCACGTAACCGGCATTATGAGATTTACTTTCGGTGGGGACGACCCTTCGGGACCAAAGCAATTCCTGGTGAATTTGACTGTGAACAACCTGGTCGATATGAGTCGCGACCCCCCGGTGTATCTCAGGAAATCATGACCGCACTACCCGTTATTGCTCGGCGTATCGCGGACCCGTCCGCCGGCGCGAGATTCCAACGTTCTCGCTGCACAGCATGCTAACCGTTGGCTCTGTGGTTGCCGGTTACCGCATTGAGCGGGTCCTCGGCGCCGGTGGCATGGGTACTGTGTATTTGGCTCGTGATCCGGATTTGCCGCGCAGCGATGCGCTCAAGGTACTTTCCCCGGAATTGTCGCGCGACCCAGATTTCCGTGTTCGGTTCCAGCGCGAGGCCGACGTGGCCGCCGGGTTGGATCATCCCAATATCGTCGCGATTCGCCGCCGCGGCGAGTATCAGGGCCAGCTCTGGATCGCGATGCAGTTCATTGATGGCACCGACGCCGACGCCGCGCTACGTGCGGGAACGATGACCCCGGCACGCGCCGTGCACATCGTGGGCGAGGTGGGCAAGGCGCTCGACTACGCCCATCACCACAACGTGGTGCATCGCGACGTCAAGCCCGAGAATTTCTTGTTGTCGCAAGCCACGAGCGGGGACGAACGGGTTTTGTTGGCAGACTTCGGCATTGCGCGTGCGCTCGATGCTACCGGCAGGTTGACGAGCGCAGGGGTGGTGCTGGCGACGGTGGCCTACGCCGCACCGGAGGTTCTCGCCGGCAGCCCGTTCGATGGGCGCGCGGACCTCTACTCGCTGGGCTGCACGCTTTTTCGAATGCTCACCGGCAGATTGCCGTTCCCGGCGACCAACGGGATGGCCGCGGTAATGATGGCACATCTGATGCAGTCGCCGCCGAAAGTCACCGAACAGAATCCGCAGCTGCCAGTCCGGCTGGACCAGGTGATCGCCACCGCGATGGCCAAAGACCCTGCTCAACGGTTCCAGACCGCGCGCCAACTCGCCGACGCGGCGGCCGAGGCGCTGAATGACTCGACCACGCCGCTTTGGGTGCCGCATCACCCGGTGCGCAGCAGCGAGGTCATTTTCAACCCAAACAGCCTCCCTGGCCCCAACTCATCCCCGTGGTGGCAGCGCCCAGGGCCGTACACTCCAATGGCCCCCATGCCTGGGTCGTCCCACTATTTACCGCAGCTACGCACACCATTGCCGTCGGCACATCCGGTACCCAAACCCCAGCGGCGCGCTCGGGTCTGGATCGCCGTGGCTGGCGTCGCGACGATCGTGGTAGCAGCGATCGCAGCGATCGCATTGAACCGCGACTCCGATATCACGTCGTCCCCAACAACATCCGAATCTGCGGCATCGTCCCCTCCCCAATCGCAGATCGCACCGCCGACTGTGGCTACTTCGCTATTGAGGGGGCTGCTGCTCTCCCCCGACGAGGTCAGCACCATAACATCGGGCCCAACAATGTGGGCCGACCCCGTTTCCAACAACCTGTTCGACGATGCGGCTCACATGTCCGACAAAAATTGTGTCGGCGCTTGGTTACCGGCTCAGGCCGTCGCCTATACCGGCGCGGGGTGGGATGGCGTTGAGGCGCAAAAGCTTCGACCGGCAGGTGTAGAGGTTTGGCAGCAGGGAGTGATCCAAGCAGTCGTTGGATTCTCCACGACTACGTCAGCACAGAAGTTTCTTGCCGACCAGACGAATGCGTGGAAGACCTGCAGTGGCCGGTCTTTTACCGTCACGCCTCCCAACTCGCCACCGCAACATTGGACATTCGGGCAGGCCAACGTTGTCGATGACACGACAGGCATCCCGATGACTACGGGCGACGGTGGATCCTGTCAGCGGGCATTGGCTGTCCGTCGCAACGTGGTCATCGACGTCATCGTTTGCGGCAATGACGCCGGCAACCTGGCCGGAGCCGTCGTCGGCAAAATTGCCGTCAAGGTCGGCCAGGCGTGAATTGGTAGCGGGATCGACCTGGCAGAACAATTCCATTTGACGCATCTAGCCGGTCCTGGCGGACCCACAGCGGCACAATGAGCGCGGAGCGGCTTGAGATTGGGGACCACCAGGATGCGCTGGCAGATGACCGGGGTGACAGTCGTCGCGACACTTGTATTGAGCGGATGTACTACGACTGTCGACGGACGGCCAGCGAACGGCGCGTCTGGCGTCGGAGCGTCGACAACATTGGCAAAAGCCCCGGCTCGCGTCCAAGACGCCGACCTGGCGCAGCTGCTGCTTAGTCTCGATGAAATCCGCGGCACTATGGGCGGTCCAAAGATGGTCGTCGAAAAGACGATTACGCAGCCGGCCGGCTTGGAGGGCGGGACGTTCACGCCAGCGGAATGCGTGGGCGCCTACTTTAACGGTATGGCCGTCACATACGACGGCAGCGGCTTGCGCGCGTTCGTTGAGCAGGAGACCGACGAGCCAGAGCCTCAGAAGCTCGAGCACGGCGTCGACCAAGGAGTCGCATCTTTTGATGACTCCACCGCGGCGAAGGCATTTGTGGCTAGGTCCGCCGAGCAGTGGCGCAAATGCGACGGACGGCTGTTCACGGCCGTCTTCTCGGATGGGGCGAAGCGACCGACATGGCGATTCGGTGAAACCAGTGATTCCGGTGGAATCATCACTTTGCCTCGGCACGTCGAAGGGACGAAATTCTGGGATTGCGCCCGCGTCATGGCAAGCAAAGCCAACATCGTCATCGACAACCAGGTATGTGCCTACGAGCTGGGAGATAAGCCGACGACGATTACGAAGGCCATATTGGCCAAGATTCCTGACTAGAAACGGGCCCCCAGCGACGTGGCCCGCTCAGCGACCGGGACCCGGTGGGCCGGCGAAGGCCTGCCCGATCTCCAACCACCGCTGCGCGTCCGCACCGACCGCCGCGAGATCCAGAGTCCTCAGCGGGCGCCGCTGGGTGACCAGGAAGCAGAAGTCTTCCGCCGAGCCCGTCACACGTTGGACCGCATCCGGCGGTCCCCACGACCACGTGTCCCCGCCGGGCCCACGCAGCTCGACCAGGAACGGCTCGACCGGCGGTGTCAGACCGTTGACCATGAACGCGTAATCCCGGGTCCGGACCCCCAGGTGCGCGATCGATCGGAGCCGATCCGTGGCGGGCCGCGTGACACCCAGGGCGTCGGCGACGTCCAGTCCGTGGGCCCAGGTCTCCATCAACCGCGCGGTGGCCATCGACGCCGCGCTCATCGGCGGCCCGAACCACGGCAGTTTGCGCCCGTCGGCGACCGAGAGCAGCGCCACGTGCAACCGGGCGCGGGTCCCCCGCCAGTCGGCAAGCAACTCGGCGGGCGCCACGGCTGCCAGCTCCTCGGCACCGGCGTCGACAAAGCCAACGGGATCCGCCGTCGCGGCCGCCAGCAGATCGGCGAATGCGGCCTCGTCGGTGACCGCGGTCAGGGCAACCCGGTCGGTCCAGAGGAGGTGTCCGATCTGGTGTGCGATGGTCCAGCCGGGCGCCGGCGTGGGGTCGGCCCAGCGATTGGCCGGAAGCGGCGTCACCAACGCGTCGAGGTCGTCGCTCTCCGCACGCAAGTCGGCCACAATCGGTCCGGGTCCCGCCATCATCGCCTCACCTTAGCCACCGTTCACCGGCTGCCCGCGCCGGCCGACGATGCTGTGAACGACCAGCCCAAGTAGATACAGCGCCGATCCGAACAGCACGAACCCGGGCGCGTGCCCGTCTTTGGGAATCACGGTCGCGGCCAACGTGATCGAGACGATGAAGGAAACCCAGAACAAGGCGTCCTGTACCGCGAACACGTGGCCGCGCAATGCATCGTCGACGTCGATCTGGATCGCCGAATCGGCGCACAGCTTGATCATCTGGCCCGTCACGCCGAGGAAGAAGCTGCATGCCACCATCACGGGAAGCCACAGCCCCGCGCCGCTGACTTCGATCAGCGCGGCTGCGGTCAGCGCGCCGTTGGCCGCCGCGTAGCGCCCCCAGCGCCGGACCGTCGGTGGGGTCAACACGGTCGCCAGGAATGCTCCCAACCCCGAGGCGCCGAAGAACACCAGCGCGATACCCAGCCCGCCGGCCGCCGGATGTTTCATGTGATGGGCCAGCAACAAGATCAGCAGCGAGTTGATGCCGACCACCATGCGGTGCGCGGCGAGACCGGACAGTGTTGCTGCCACGGTCGGGTAGCTCACAACCGTGCGCGCGCCGTGCAGCCAGCCCGTGATCACCGCATAGACGGCCGACCCGTGGATCGCGCGTTTGGTGTCGTCCGGGCCGAGCGCCCGGGGCGCGAACCGCCACGACAGCACCAACGCCGTCGCCACAGGGATCGCGGTGAGAAAAATGACGACCGCCGCTCCCCTATCGCCGGCGCCGACGACAAAGCGCGGCACCAGCATGAAGTTGGCGCCGAGGAAGGCGGCGACGGCACCGGCGGCGGTGGCCATCGAGTTCATGGTCACCACCTGTTCGCGCGGAACGACGTGTGGCAGCGACGCCGATAGCCCCGATGCCACGAACCGGCCCAAGCCGTTGGCGACCAATGCTGCGATGAGCAGCGGCATTTCGCCGGCCCGGACAGCGAGAATCGTGCCGATTCCGGCGATCAATATCAGGCGGCCGATGTTGGCGCCGACAAGGACAAGCCGCCGATCCCAGCGGTCCATCAGCGCCCCGGCGAATGGTCCCAGCAGTGAGTAAGGCAGAAACAGCACGGCGAACGCGCGGGCGATGTCCATCGGGTCCGCGGCCCGGTCGGGGTTGAACAGCAGCGCTCCGGCCATCCCCGCCTGGAACAGGCCGTCGCCGAACTGACTCGCCATGCGCAGCTGCAGCAATCGCCAGAAATCCGGCAAGCCGCGCACCGACCGCCATAGCTCGACGCGTAGGTGCGTGCGCATCCGGGTTTGAACCACAGAACCGACTTCCACGATTATGGACGCGGGCCGCCGATCTCGACGCCGCTGCAATAACAGTACAAATATGGCTGGGGCGGACCCGTTTCCACCGGACGGCGCTCCCGGGGTGCGATGATGGTGACGTGCCGCCTGAAGATCCAGAGGACTATGTCGCACCCGCCGCGCAGCGCGTGCGTGCGGGTACGTTGCTGCTGGCCAACACCGACCTGCTGGAGCCGACATTTCGGCGCAGCGTGATCTACATCGTCGAGCACAATGACGGCGGCACCTTGGGCGTGGTGCTCAACCGGTCCAGCGAGACCGCGGTCTACAACGTGTTGCCGCAGTGGGCCAAACTCGCCGCCAAACCGAAGACGATGTTCATCGGAGGGCCCGTCAAGCGTGACGCGGCCCTTTGTCTGGCCGCCTTGCGAGTGGGCGCCGACCCCGACGGCGTGCCGGGCCTGCGGCATGTGGCCGGACGGATGGTGATGGTCGACCTGGACGCCGAGCCCGACCTGATCGCGCCCCTGGTGGAGGGAGTGCGAATCTTCGCCGGCTACTCGGGCTGGACGATCGGTCAGCTCGAAGGCGAGATCGAGCGGGACGACTGGATTGTGTTGTCCGCGTTGCCGTCCGACGTTCTTGTTGGCCCGAGGGCGGACTTGTGGGGGCAGGTGCTGCGCCGCCAGCCGCTGCCGCTTTCATTGCTGGCAACGCACCCGATCGACATCAGCCGAAACTAAGGCTCAACCGCCGACGCATTTCAGTTGCAGGCCTGCGTGCACATTGTGCAGTTGCCGGCGCAGCCGGCCGAGGCCGCTTCACGGCGTAGCGCGAAGCGCGCGCTCTGCCATGATCCGGCGGCGAGCGTGCCGAAAGCGCCTACGACACAGACGATCACCACCACCAAGGCGGTCTGTGGGGAGGCGGCCAGCGCGACGACACCGCCGGCGGCCAGCATGATCGCGACGGCCAGCTGTGTCGGCGCCAAGGCGCGCAGCGCCAGCTGCCTGGTGCCAACCGTCTGGCTGTGGGAGAGCGACCAGGTTCCGAATCCGGCGGAAGCCACCGCCGCACACACGCACACCAGACCCGCGATCAGCATGGCCTCACAATACGAGTCCTGCCGTCGATCCGCGCGCCCGGCTCCACAGGGCTCGGGTCGGCGCCGCGTCAGCGCTGCTGGAGGAAACTGAAGTTCGGCAGCGGCGGCAGCCCGGGCACCATCGTCAATAAGTTGGGTCTGGGCTGCGCTGACGGCATTGGCGCCGCCGCTTGTGCGGGCAGTCCGACGGGTGCCGCATTCACGGTCTGCCCCGGCAGCCCGACGGGCGCCGCACTGGCGGTCTGCCCCGGAACCGCAACCGGCGCGTTACCCGGCGCCCGGGCAGGCGCGGGGGCCGACGCCCCGGGCGCGGCGGGCGGGGCCCCGGGCACGGCCACCCGGAACCCGTTGACGATCGCGTCGGTGGCGGGTGCGTCGGCGACCGCCTGCGTGCGATCGGTGGTTACGGACAGCGTGACCAGGTACTTGTCGTGACCCGAGGTGGCGATGACGTTGCGCCGCGAGGTATTGAGCAACATGTCGCCGTCGCGGTATGTGCCCTCGATGACCGACGAGGGGAAGCCGCCGAAATCGGCCATCGAGGCATTCGTGGTCTGCCACGCGAGCAGCTTCTGGCTGTCGACGTAGCCGTGCGTCATGGCTTCCTTGGGATCAAAGTTGCCGACCAGCTTGTAGACCACGACCTGCGCATTCGACGTGTACACGCTATTGCCCTGCCGGTCCGCGATCACCGCGAACGCATCGGGCACGTTGGGGTCGGGTACCTGTGTCCACCGCGGCGGCACCGGCAGGGTGATGTCGAGAGCGTTGAATCCCTGCGGTTTCTGCGCCTCGAGCTTGACGCCCTTCGTTTGCAGATACTCACGGATGGTCCCGGAGACGGCCGGCGTCGCCGAGGGCGGCACCGGAGCCGCGGCAGCGGGTCCCGGGGCGGCGGGTGCGGCCGCGGTATTGGGCGGATTGAATGGGTTCGCCGACGGCGGGGTGGCGGTGAATCTGTTCCCGTTGACCGCGCCGGGACTGATGACATTCTGTGGCGCCGGCGCGGCGGCACCGGGGCCGACGGGCATCGGTGGGGGTGCTGGAACCAAGGGCTCCGCCGAGGCCTGGGCGCCCGAGAAAAGCGCGACGCCGATCAGGCCGGCCACCAGACCCCCTAAAACCCGGTAATTCGGGGTGATCTGAATCATGGCGTCGGTCCTTCCCAACGGCTCAGGCGTTACTACAGAGGCCGACTGTAACCAGTGGTCAAACACCGTGAATAGGGCCGAAATAGACCTGGGATGAACCTCTGATCGGCGCGCAACGCAACCGAGACCAACCTGTGGCCGGCGGGACTGCCGAGGCCGCCCTTATACCCTGTTCAGGTGACCGAATCCCCGACCGGCGCGCCCGGGAGCAACCCGGCCGGCGCTCCGACGGACTCCGACGCGCCGCCATACCGCTACACCGCGGAGCTGGCGGGCCGCATCGAGGGCGCCTGGCAGGACAACTGGGCGCGGCTCGGGACGTTCAACGTGCCCAATCCGGTCGGCTCGCTGGCTCCAAGCGACGGTTCGCCGGTGCCCGACGACAAGCTGTTCGTGCAGGACATGTTCCCGTATCCCTCCGGCGAAGGGCTGCACGTCGGGCACCCGCTGGGTTACATCGCCACCGACGTCTACGCCCGTTACTTCCGCATGACCGGGCGTAATGTGCTGCACGCGTTAGGTTTTGACTCTTTCGGGCTGCCCGCCGAGCAATACGCGGTGCAAACCGGTACTCATCCGCGCGCCCGGACCGAGGCGAATGTGGTGAATTTCCGGCGCCAGCTGGGCCGGCTGGGTCTTGGTCACGACAGCCGGCGAAGCTTTTCCACCACAGACGTCGACTTCTACAAGTGGACTCAGTGGATTTTTCTGCAGATCTATAACGCCTGGTTCGACACCGCGGCGGGCAAGGCGCGCCCGATCGCCGAGCTGATCTCCGAATTCGATTCCGGTGCCCGCCCCCTCGACGACGGCCGGGACTGGACGAAGCTGTCGGCGGGGGAGCGGGCCGACGTGATCGACGGCTACCGGTTGGTCTACCGAGCGGACGCGATGGTGAATTGGTGTCCGGGCCTGGGCACGGTGCTGGCCAACGAGGAGGTCACCGCCGACGGGCGCAGCGACCGGGGTAACTTCCCGGTATTCCGGAAACGGTTGCGGCAGTGGATGATGCGTATCACGGCCTATTCCGACCGGCTGCTGGACGACCTCGAGCTGCTGGACTGGCCGGAAAAGATCAAAACCATGCAGCGCAACTGGATCGGCCGATCCCGGGGTGCGCAGGCGCTGTTTTCCGCGACCAAAACCAACGGCGACGTCACCGATATCGAGGTGTTCACGACCCGGCCCGACACCCTGTTCGGTTCCACATATCTGGTGCTGGCCCCCGAACACGATCTGGTCGACGACCTGGTCGCCTCCGCCTGGCCCGACGGGGTGGATCCCGCATGGACGTACGGGTCCGCCACCCCCGCTGAGGCCGTCGCGGCATACCGGCGTGCGATCCGCGCGAAGTCAGACCTCGAGCGCCAGGAGAGCAGGGACAAAACCGGCGTCTTCCTGGGCAGCTACGCGACCAACCCCGCCAACGGAAAGCCCGTGCCGATCTTCATCGCCGACTACGTGCTGGCCGGATACGGGACCGGGGCCATCATGGCGGTCCCCGGCCACGACCAGCGCGACTGGGAATTCGCCCGGGAGCTGCACCTGCCGATCGTGGAAGTCATTGCGGGCGGCGATATTTCGGAGGCGGCATACACCGGTGACGGCGTGCTGGTGAACTCCGGCCACCTCGACGGACTGGACGTGGCGGCGGCCAAGGAAGCGATCATCGCCCGCTTGGAAGCCGAAGGCCGCGGCCGGGCGCGCATCGAATACAAACTGCACGACTGGCTTTTCGCACGGCAGCGCTATTGGGGTGAACCGTTCCCGATCGTCTACGACAGCGACGGTCGCCCACATCCGCTGGACGAGGCGGCGTTGCCGGTCGAGCTGCCCGATGTGCCGGACTATTCGCCGGTGTTGTTCGACCCCGACGACGCCGCCAGCGAGCCGTCGCCGCCGCTGGCCAAGGCGACCGAGTGGGTGCACGTCGAGCTCGACCTGGGCGATGGCCCGAAGCCCTACACCCGCGACACCAACGTGATGCCGCAGTGGGCGGCCAGCTCCTGGTACGAGCTGCGCTACACCGACCCGCATAACTCGGAACGGTTCTGCGCCAAGGAAAACGAGGCGTACTGGATGGGGCCCCGGCCGGCCGAACACGGCCCGCACGATCCGGGCGGCGTCGACCTGTACGTCGGCGGCGCCGAACACGCGGTGCTGCACCTGCTGTATTGCCGGTTCTGGCACAAGGTCTTGTACGACCTCGGCCATGTGAGCTCCCGGGAACCGTATCGGCGGCTGATCAACCAGGGCTACATCCAGGCCTTCGCCTACACCGATGCTCGCGGATCGTATGTCCCGGCGGACGAGGTGATCGAACGCGGCGGCGGCTTCGTCTATCCGGGGCCCGACGGCGAAATCGAGGTGTTTCAGGAATTCGGCAAAATCGGTAAGAGCCTGAAGAATTCGATCTCGCCCGACGAGATCTGCGACGAATACGGTGCGGACACATTGCGGGTGTACGAGATGTCGATGGGCCCGCTGGAGGCGTCCCGGCCCTGGGCCACCAAGGACGTCGTCGGTGCTTACCGCTTCCTGCAGCGGGTATGGCGGCTGGTGGTCGACGAGGGCACGGGCGAAACAAGGGTGGCCGACGACGCCGGCCAGCAAGACCTGGACACCGGCACACTGCGCTCGCTGCACCGCACCATCGCCGGCGTAACGGAAGACTATGCGGCACTGCGCAATAACACCGCGGCCGCCAAGCTGATCGAGTACACCAACCACCTCACCAAAGAGCATCGGGATTCGGTGCCCCGCTCGGCGGTGGAGCCGCTGGTGCTGATGTTGGCGCCGCTGGCCCCCCACATGGCCGAGGAGTTGTGGCTACGCCTGGGCCACGCAACGTCGTTGGCGCACGGCCCGTTTCCGGCCGCCGACCCGGCCTATCTCGTCGAGGACACCGTGGAATACCCGGTGCAGGTCAACGGCAAGGTACGCGGTCGGGTGGTGGTGGCCCCCGACGCCGGAGAGGACATCCTGAAAGCCGCCGCGCTTGCCGATGAAAAGGTCCAGGCGTTCCTCGCTGGCGCCACCCCGCGCAAGGTAATCGTCGTTCCGGGCCGGCTGGTCAATCTGGTCGTCTAGACCCGTCTAGGTCGGAGCACCACCTCGTGGATGTGGCCGTCCGGCGGCGTGGCCACCACGCTGGCGACCGCGGCAGCGACGGTTTCGGGCCGCAGGAAGTTGGCGGGGTCGTACTCGCCGCCTTCGAACGCGACCAGTTCACGCTGCATGGTCGTGTCGGTGCGGCCGGGATATATCGTGGTGACCCGCAATTCCGGCTCGTCGTCGCGCAGCGAGTCCGCGAACGCGCGTAACGCGAACTTGCTGGCCGAATAGGATGCCATGCCCGGCGAGACCTTGCGCCCCGCGCCGGAGTTGACGAACACCACCTGACCGCGGGCGCTCCGCAATGCCGGCAAGAGCGCCAGCGTAAGAGCCACCGCGCCAAAGACATTCACGTCGAAGGTGGCGCGCCACTCTTCGACACCCGACTCGGCGACATGGCCCGGGATCGAGACACCGGCGTTGTGCACTAGCACGTCCAGGGCATCCACGATTTCGCAACTGGATTCGATCCCGTCGGCATCGGTCAGGTCCAATGGAAACGTTGTGGCGTCGAGGCGCTCCGCGATGGCATCCAGGCGATCGGAGGGCCGACCGGCCAAGAGCAGTGTGTGCGTCGGCGCCAGCGCGGTGGCGATGGCGGAACCGATACCGCCGCCGGCCCCGGTGATGAGAGCAGTGGGCATGCCGCCAGTCTACGGACGCCACCAATGACGTTGCGAAACAGTCAGTTTCGCGGCCGCTTACGCGGTCGATTCCCCCGAAGGGGTGGGCGCAGCTTCGCCGGAGGCGAGGCGCTCCAGCGGCGCCAGCGCCTTCATCAGGGTGTTCAAGTCGGACTCGGGCAGCTGACTGAGCATCGCCGCGAGGGCGGCGTGCCGGTTGGCCAGCGACTCGGCATGGACCGCGCGCCCACGCGGGGTGATGTCGACGAGCACGGCGCGCAGGTCCGACGGGTCGCGCGAGCGCTTCACCAGCCCGATCTTCTCCAACCGTCGAATCGCCACTGTCGTGGTGGGCGTCCGTACGCGCTCGTGTGCGGCCAGATCCGTCATCCGGATAGGCCCTTGATCGAGCAACGTGATCAGGATCGAGAGCTGCGCCAGCGTGAGGTCGCCGGCCACGGCACCGCTGGGGTCGCCGCGGCGCAGAATCGAAAACAGTTTGGACAGCGCACGGTGCAATCCCTCCGCAAGCTCCGTCACTTCGGGCACGGTGGAAGTGCTGTCCGCCATAGTTTGGCAGTCTAACCGGATATCGGGTGCGTACAAGGTAGCTATTGCCGACCAGTTTTAGAACCGGATTTCACGACTTTGCATCCCGTTTCGCAAAGTGATGACTGGGCCGCTCTTTTCAGAGCGCGATCGACGGCTCGGCGCAGGCGGCGTCGACGCCGGCGAGTATCCGAAGAGGCGCGGCGCCAACGGTTTCGGCGGGGGTGAATACTCTGCGCCGGTACAGTTCGGCCAGCATGGTCTGGGCCATCAAGTGGGAGCGACCGATGCATGCGGCCCGGGCGGCTTCCGGGTCGCGCCGGTAGATGGCGGAGGTTTCGTCTTCGTAGAACGGCAACATGTCGTCGCGGCTGCTCTGGTATGTCATCCAGAACACGCGCGGGATGAGGTTTTGCGAGGCACGAATGGTGGCGTGCAGCCGCGGGCCCGCGTACTCGTCGTTGACGGTGCGGCGGTATTCCCGAGCGATTTCGGAAAAGGCCCGCCCTTCCTTCGCGCCGCGCAGCGATCGCATGAGCGCGTCGATTTGTCCCAGGATCCGCGGCGTCGGGTTTTCCGCGGCGCGGGCTGACGCTATGCCGTTGAGCAGACCGTCGAGTTCGTGATGCTCGAGGACCGTGGCCTCGTCGAACCGCTCGACGAAAGCTCCCCGGTGATAGCGCGTGGAGACTATGCCGTCGTGTTCGAGTTGCACGAGCGCCTCTTGAATGGGGACACGACTTACGCCCAGCCCAAGCGCGATCTCGTTGCGGTCGACGCGGTCGCCGCTGCGCAGCTTCCCGGTCAATATCAGGTTGAGAATGTGGTTAACAACCTGGTCTTTTTCTTTGACCCCGTATTTCTTCGGCATCAGTCTCTTTCAGAATGTGCACCTGCAATCAGCGGAGGAAAGTTTCTCACGACTTGGCACGCGCGTGCAGGTTTTTCGCCGATGAATTGGAGCAAACCTCGAATCGAGGGATTAGCGCTTATCGCGCCACTTGCACAGTGACTCGGCGGCACTCAGGTCGTAGTCCGGGCCGTTGACGCCGACCGTCAGCAGCGTGGCGCCGAGGCCGACGAGGGTTTCGGCGTCGCCGATCAGCGAGCCTGAGTTTCCAACCGCGGCCGAGCATTCGATTTCGGCCGGGTCACGCCCAACGTCGGCGCAGTGGCGTCCGAGAACTGCCGACTTGGCCGGGAACTCGTCGGCCGAGGAAAAGCTGTGCCAGATACTCGCGTGCTCGGCGACGAGCCGCAGGGTCTTGCGTTCACCCCCGCCGCCGATCAGGACCGGGATGTCACGGGTGGGCGCCGGGTTGAGCTTGGCCAGCCGCGCCTTGATCCGGGGCAGGGCCTCCGCCAGGTCGTCGAGTCGGCTGCCCGCGGTGCCGAACTCGTAGCCGTACTCGTCGTAGTCCTTTTGCTTCCAGCCCGATCCGATGCCCAGGACGAGCCGGCCATCCGAAATGTGGTCGACGGTGCGGGCCATGTCGGCCAGCAGCTCCGGATTCCGGTAAGAGTTGCACGTCACCAGCGCGCCGATTTCGATGCGCGACGTCTGCTCGGCCCAGGCGCCCAGCATGGTCCAGCACTCGAAGTGCGGGCCGTCGGGATCCCCGTAGAGCGGGAAGAAGTGGTCCCAATTGAAGGCGATGTCGACGCCGATGTCCTCACAGCGGCGCACGGCGTCGCGAAGATGGCCGTAATGCGGGGCGTGCTGCGGTTGCAGCTGCACGCCGATGCGGATGGGGCGCTCAGCAGTCATGTGTGCAACCGTAGTCTCAGTGTGCCTCGAGCACCCCGCGCACCAGATCGATCAGTGCGCGCGGCTGATCGCTTTGCACCGAGTGCCCGGAATTCTCTACGACGTGTGCAGTTCGGAAATGCTTTGCGCGCCTTCGGAGTTCGGCCGCGTCGTCGTCGGTGACGAAGCCCGATGAGCCGCCGCGCACCAATGTGATCGGCGCGGACAGGGCGTCGACGTCGTCCCACAGGCCGGCGAAGTCGGGGAACGTTCGGATGGCGTCATAGCGCCACGTCCAATTTCCGTTGTCGAGCCGGCGGGAGTTATGGAACACGCCCCGGCGCAGCGCCGTCACCTCGCGGTGCGGCGCGGCGGCGATCGTGAGGTCCAGCATCGCCTGGAAGCTGGGGAACTCCCGCTCGCCGTGCATCAGCGCGACGGTGCCTTGCTGCTCTTTGGTCAGCTCGGCGTGCCGTTGCAGCGCCGACGGGGTCACGTCGATGAGGACCAATTCCGGCACCAGCTCGGGCGCGACAGCGGCCAGCCGTATCCCGGTCAACCCGCCCAGCGACATGCCCACCACAAGGTCGACGGTCGGTGCGAGCTCGCGCAGCGCCGGCACCAGGGTCTCGGCGTTGTGCTGCGGTGAGTAGTCGCCGTCCTCACGCCAGGCGGAATGTCCATGACCGGGAAGGTCGACCGCAAGCGCCGGCTCCCCGACGCCGACGATGACCGTGTCCCATGTGTGCGCGTTCTGCCCGCCGCCGTGCAGGAAAACGATCCGCGACGGCGAGTCACCCCATTGCAGTGCGCTAATTGGACCGGAATCGATCCGCCGCACCTGCGGCAAAGGTCCTGAAACCCCGGCCTGCTCGGCGTTCTCGGACAGCAGCGCGAACTCGTGCAGTCCAACCAGTTCGTCCTCGGAGATCTCGGTCACGGTCTCCGACTCTATGCGTCACGCTGGAGCGACGCTCGACCCACTACGCCCCGATGATGAACTCTTCGAGCTGGGCGCGCGCGACGTCGTCGGGCAACTGCTGCGGCGGGCTCTTCATGAGGTACGCCGAAGCGGGCACAACCGGTCCGCCGATGCCGCGGTCCTTGGCGATCTTCGCGGCGCGCACCGCGTCGATGATGACGCCCGCCGAGTTCGGCGAATCCCACACCTCGAGCTTGTACTCCAGGTTCAGCGGTACGTCACCGAATGCACGGCCCTCCAGGCGGACGTAGGCCCACTTGCGGTCGTCGAGCCAGCCGACGTGATCGGACGGGCCGATGTGCACGTCTTTGGTCTTGAACTCGCGCTGCAGGTTGGACGTCACGGCCTGGGTCTTGGAGATCTTCTTCGACTCCAGCCGCTCGCGTTCGAGCATGTTCAGGAAGTCCATGTTGCCGCCGACGTTGAGCTGCATGGTGCGGTCGAGCTGCACGCCGCGGTCCTCGAACAGCTTGGCCATCACGCGGTGGGTGATGGTGGCACCGACCTGGCTCTTGATGTCATCCCCGACGATCGGGACGCCCGCGTCGGCGAACTTCTTGGCCCACACCGGGTCCGAGGCGATGAACACCGGCAACGCGTTGACGAACGCCACCCCCGCGTCGATCGCGCATTGGGCGTAGAACTTGTCCGCCTCCTCGGAGCCCACCGGCAGGTAGGAGACCAGCACGTCGACGTTGTTCTCCTTGAGCACCTTGACCACGTCGACCGGCTCGGCGTCGGACACCTCGATGGTGTCGGCGTAGTACTTGCCGATGCCGTCGAGCGTCGGGCCGCGCTGCACCGTCACGTTGGTGGGCGGCACGTCGGCGATCTTGATCGTGTTGTTCTCCGACGCGAAGATCGCCTCGGACAGATCGAAGCCGACCTTCTTGGCGTCGACGTCGAACGCGGCCACGAACTTCACGTCGCGAACGTGGTATTGGCCGAACTTCACGTGCATCAAGCCCGGCACAGTGCTGTTTGCGTCGGCGTCGTAGTAGTACTGGACGCCCTGAACAAGCGAGGACGCGCAGTTTCCGACGCCGACAATGGCGACTCGTACATCCGTCGACGCCTTTGGCGCGTGTTGCTCACTCATTAGGGCGTTCTCCTAACTCAATAACGTGGTGTCGCTGTATTCGGGTTTGTGCAAGGGGGTTACGTCTGCTCGGTGAGGCCAGGCATGGCCCGTTCCGCAGCAATGAGCTCGTTGAGCCACTTGACTTCGCGCTCGCTGGACTCGAGCCCGAGTTGGTGAAGCTGGCGGGTGTAGCGATCGAACGAGCTGCTGGCCCGCGCCACGGCTTCACGCAGACCTTCTCGGCGTTCCTCGACCTGGCGGCGGCGGCCTTCCAGAATGCGCATCCGCGCCTCCGCCGGGGTGCGGTTGAAGAAGGCCAGGTGTACCCCGAAGCCGTCGTCGGTGTAGTTGTGCGGGCCGGTGTCGGCCACCAACTCACCGAAGCGTCGACGGCCCGCCTCGGTCAGTTGGTAGACGCGCCTTGCCCGCCGGACCGGGGTCCCGGCCGGGGCGGCATCCTCGGCAATCAACCCGTCGGCCTGCATGCGCCGCAGGGCCGGGTAGAGCGAGCCGTACGAAAATGCACGGAACGCGCCGAGTAGGCCGGTCAGCCGTTTCCTTAGCTCGTAACCGTGCATGGGCGATTCGATCAGAAGCCCCAGGATGGCGAGCTCCAGCATCGATTCACCCCCTTTGCTTGGCTGGTTACGACGGTCCGACGCCTCGCGTCATCGTATCGTTTCGATATATTAGCCACAACAGCACCTGGTGTTGGTGTGCTGTTGATCACCGCGAAATGTGCCCGGCCGGGGGTCACCGGATAGGCCGTCTACGTGGGCAAATCCAACCGCTTGACGGTGCCGTCGCCCGCGAATGTGATCGAACCACTGCCGTAATCGCTGGAAACGTACAGGGACAGCGACAGTGCGCCCGGCGCCGTGGGATCCTTCCCGGGCTCAATGATCAGGTACATGGTTCGGATGTCCGCCTGCTTCATGTGCAGGGTTTCGGGGGCGCCGCGCATGATGCCCACGGTCGCCGCGATGTCGAACTTGCTGAGATCCGCCGTCACGGGCCCATCGACGGAGCTCTTGGCGGAACTGGTCGGATCGCCCCACCCGCCGCGGTAGGTGTAGTCGAGCACGCGGCGGTCGTCGGATGGGTCGGGACGGTCGAGGCTGGCATACGTCGGGTAGATCACCAGCCGATAGCCGACGGTATCCCCGAACCTCTTGCGGGTTTGCTCCATCAGGCCGGTAAGCCCGCCGACCGAATGCAGCTGCGTGGGCGGGGTCAGCACGACGGGGGCCACTCCGTCCGGTTTGGCCCCGGGGTCCTCGCGGCCGTTGCCGAAGTCCAGCGGCGAGCCGGCGTTGCCGTAGAGGCCCCATCCGATTCCGACTCCCAGTAGCACCGAGACGACGAACGCGGCGACCAGCATGACCCATCCGCTGACTTTCGTCGGCGGCTTGGCGCCCCGCAGCTTGGCCGGGGCGTTGTTCACCTGCAGGTCGGCCAACAGCGCCCGCAGATCACCCAGCGTGACCGCATTGGTGGCGCCGCTGACTCGTTGCCGGTGTTCTTCCCCGGACAGTTCACCGTCGCCCAGGGCGTTGTCGAGAATCGCGCAGGCGTCTTGCCGATCGGTGTCCTTGGCGCGGGTGGTCGACGTCGTCCCGCCACCGACCGGTGCTCCCAACCATTTCGCCACGGCCATGATCGTAGAAGGCCGAGCCGAGTTCGGCACCGGATGTGACGAGCGATTACGGCGCCTCAGCCAGAGCGACGGCGTTGGTTGCATATCGGCGGCCGGCATCGCGACGTACTCTGGTCAGCGTGCGACTGCAGCGACAGGTGGTGGACTACGCGCTTCGGCGGCGCGCCGTGCTGGCCGAGGTGTACTCCGGCCGCACCGGTGTGTCCGAGGTGTGTGACGCGAACCCCTATTTGCTGCGCGCCGCGAAGTTTCACGGAAAAACCAGCCAGGTGATGTGCCCGATCTGCCGCAAGGAACAGCTCACATTGGTGTCGTGGGTGTTCGGCGAGCACCTGGGCGCGGTGTCGGGCTCTGCGCGGACGGCCGAAGAGTTGGTCTTGCTGGCCACCCGGTACGACGAGTTCGCGGTCCACGTGGTGGAGGTGTGCCGAACCTGCAGCTGGAATCATCTGGTCAAGTCGTATGTGCTCGGCGCGGCACGCCCGCCAAAGGGCACGCGCGGCACCCGGACTGCGCGCAACGGCGCCCGCACGGCCATTGAGTAACGAAGGGCGCCACGACCAGTCGTCCGGTGAGGCGAGCGGGCCAGCGACTGAGCGCGTGGGCAAGCATGCGAGCACCGACCGCCCGGACGATGGCGCGCCCCAGGAGCCCCGCCCCCGTCGGCCGCTTCCTCCCGACGACCGGATGACGACGATCCTTCCGCCCGTCGTCGACGACCGGAGCCCCAGGCGGCGCGATCCGCTCGATGAGGTCAAGGCCGCGCTGGACGCTCCGCCGTCGAAACCGCTGCCGACCGACGCGATCGATGAGGTCAAGGCCGCGCTCGACGGCCGCTCGCCAACGCCTGGGCGGCGCCACCGTCCGATGTCCGGTCAGCGGCCACCGGCCGGACCACCGCCTCCACCACGCCGGCCCGGTGGGCCCGGTGATCCGATCGGACCGGACCCGCGGGCTGCAGGGCCGCGGCCGGACTGGAGCTGGGTCGACCAGATCAATTGGCGGTGGGTGCGCCGCGCGGCCTACCTCACCGCGGCGGTGCTGGTGTTGCTGCCGATCGTCACCTTCACGATGGCGTACTTCATCGTCGACATTCCCAAACCGGGCAACATCCGGACCAACCAGGTCTCGACGATCCTGGCCAGCGATGGTTCGGAGATCGCGAAAATCATTCCCCCGGAAGGCAATCGGGTCGATGTAAACATCAACCAGGTGCCGGTGCACGTGCGCCAGGCGGTAATCGCCGCCGAGGACCGCAACTTCTATTCCAACCCGGGCTTTTCTTTTAGCGGATTCGCGCGGGCGGTGAACAACAACCTTTTTGGCGGCGGCGATCTGCAGGGCGGTTCGACGATCACTCAGCAGTACGTGAAGAACGCCCTGGTCGGTTCCGCCCAACACGGGTTCAGTGGACTGCTGCGCAAGGCCAAGGAGTTGGTCATTGCCACCAAGATGTCGGGGGAGTGGTCCAAAGACGATGTGCTGCAGGCCTATCTGAACATCATCTACTTCGGGCGGGGGGCCTACGGGATTTCGGCCGCCGCCAAGGCCTACTTCAACAAGCCCGTCGAGCAGCTCACCGTGGCCGAGGGCGCACTCTTGGCGGCACTGATTCGGCGCCCGTCCTCACTGGACCCGGCCGTCGATCCAAAGGGTGCCGCGGCCCGCTGGAACTGGGTGCTGGATGGCATGGTGGAAACCAAGACGCTGTCGCCGAGTGATCGCGCGGCACAAGTCTTTCCGCCCACGGTGCCGCCCGATCAGGCCCGCGCGCAGAATCAGACGACCGGCCCCAACGGGCTGATCGAGCGTCAGGTGACCAGGGAACTGATGGAGCTGTTCAACATCGACGAGCAGACCCTCAACACGCAGGGTCTGCAGGTCACCACCACCATCGACCCGAAAGCCCAGCAGGCGGCGGAGAAGGCGGTCTCGAAATACCTCGACGGGCAAGACCCGGACATGCGGTCCGCCGCGGTGTCCATCGACCCGCACAACGGCGCGATACGCGCCTACTACGGCGGTACCGATGCCAACGGTTTCGACTTCGCTCAGGCCGGCCTGCAGACCGGATCGTCGTTCAAGGTGTTCGCACTTGTTGCGGCACTCCAGCAGGGGATCGGCCTGGGCTACCAGGTCGACAGTTCCCCGCTGACGGTGGACGGCATCAAGATCACCAACGTCGACGGCGAGAGCTGCGGAACCTGCAACATCGCTGAGGCGCTGAAGCTTTCGCTCAACACCGCCTACTACCGGCTGATGCTCAAGCTCAAGAACGGGCCGCAGGCGGTCGCGGACGCCGCGCACCAAGCCGGTATCGCGAAAAGCTTCCCG
Organism: Mycobacterium sp. SP-6446; assembly: GCF_001954045.1. Taxonomy (NCBI): domain Bacteria; kingdom Bacillati; phylum Actinomycetota; class Actinomycetes; order Mycobacteriales; family Mycobacteriaceae; genus Mycobacterium; species Mycobacterium sp. SP-6446. The sequence continues at coordinate 20,551 of NZ_MBEM01000115.1, forward strand.
GGCGTCGAGCACACGCTGTCCGAGGATGGCAAGGGCGGGCCACCGAACAACGGGATCGTGTTGGGGCAGTACCAAACTCGACCGATCGACATGGCGTCGGCCTACGCCACGCTGGCGGCGTCCGGCGTGTATCACCGGCCGCATCTGGTGCAAAAGGTCGTCAATGCCGATGGGCAAGTCCTTTTCGACGCCGGTGGCTCGGACAACAACGGCGAGCAACGTCTCGACAAGGGCGTGGCGGATAACGTCACCGCGGCGATGCAGCCGATCGCCGCCTATTCGCGTGGCCACTCCCTGGCCGGCGGGCGCGCGTCGGCCGCCAAGACCGGCACGGTGCAGCTGGGTGACACCAAAGCCAACAAGGATGCGTGGATGGTCGGATACACGCCGTCGCTCTCGACGGCTGTATGGGTGGGCACCGTCCAAGACAACGTGCCACTGGTAACCGCTTCGGGCGCAGAGGTTTACGGTTCGGGCCTGCCGTCGGACATCTGGAAGGCGACGATGGACGGCGCGCTGAAGGGCACCTCGAATGAGACCTTCCCCAAACCGAGCGAGATCGGCGGTTACGCCGGCGTGCCCGCCGCGCCGCCTCCTCCGCCCCCGCCGCCGTCCGAGCAGGTCATCCAGCCCACCGTCGAGGTAGCGCCGGGGATCACCATCCCCGTTGGTCCACCCACGACGATCACGGTCGCGCCGTCGCCACCACAGGGTCCGGGTGGCGTCCAACCGGGCGGTCCCCAGCCGGGTGGCCCACCGCCCGGGGGCCCGCCATTCCTCCAGCCGCCACCGTGACCGGCGCTCGGCAGCAGAGCGCCATTTCGCCGCGACCGCTGGCCGCGGATTTGCGTAGCGCTGGCAACCGCGATTGCCCAAGCCACACCGATTCTCTGGGTGCCGCCCTGGCGGATGTGATCGGCGGACCGGTGGGTCGGCACGCGCTGATCGGGCGCGCCCGGCTGATGACTCCGCTGCGGGTCATGTTTCTGATCGGGCTGGTGTTTCTGGCCCTCGGCTGGTCGACGAAGGCGGCCTGCCTGCAGAGCACCGGTACCGGAACCGGCGATCAGCGGGTCGCCAACTGGGACAACCAACGCGCCTACTACGAGTTGTGCTACTCCGACACGGTGCCGCTCTACGGCGCGGAACTGTTGAGCCAGGGCAAGTTTCCGTACAAGTCGAGCTGGATCGAAAGCGACAACAACGGTTCGCCGCAGAACCGCTATGACGGCCAGCCGGCGGTGCGATACATGGAGTATCCGGTGTTGACCGGTCTCTATCAGTACGCGTCGATGGCGGTGGCCAAAACCTACACCGCGCTGAGCAAGGTAGCCCCCCTTCCGGTGGTCGCCGAGGTGGTGGTGTTCTTCGACGTCGCGGCCTTCGGCCTGGCGCTGGCCTGGCTCGCGACCGTCTGGGCGACCGCGGGCCTTTCCGGCCGTCGCATCTGGGATGCGGCGCTGGTGGCGGCCTCGCCGCTGTTGATCTTTCAGATATTCACCAACTTCGATGCGCTGGCAACGGGATTCGCGCTCGCGGGACTGCTGGCATGGGCGCGCCGCAAACCCGTCCTGGCCGGCGCGCTCATTGGGTTGGGCGCCGC
>NZ_MBEM01000116.1:0-1103 GCF_001954045.1 Mycobacterium sp. SP-6446
ACGCTTTCAACGGGTTTGGTCATCCGGGTAGAGATTTCACGGGCCCGGGCGACGCATTGCGGCCCGAGAATCCGGCGCAGGTCCGTGACGAGCGATTCGCGGGTGGTGCTCGAAAAGCGCCGGGCGGAACCAACTTTCAGTCTTTTGACCTGAGTTCCCCAGAGCGTCTGATCGCCGAACGTCGGAAGGATCAGCGAGGGGACTCCGGCGCGCAGGCCCGCCGCCGTGGTTCCGGTGCCGCCATGATGTACGACCGCGCGGCAGGCGGGAAAGGCGGCCGAGTAATTCATCGCGTCGACGGTTTTGACGTGGTCGAAATGCGGGGCGTCGCTGAAGTCGGTGTCCGCAGAGCAGATCAGCGCCCGTTCGCCCAGTTGCGCGCAGGCCGCGCCGATCATGGCGACGGTGTCGGCGGGAGACTTGACCGGCGTGCTGCCGAAGCCGAAGAAAATCGGCGGTGTTCCCGCGGCGATCCACGACGCGACCTCCTCGTCGGCGTCCGTGGTCAACTCCATCGTCAGCGCCCCGACGACCGGCCGTTGGCCGTTGCAGTTCGCCCATTCGGCGGCCAGCCCCGGGAAGCAAACTTCTTCGTAGGCTTGAATTTCCAGTGATCCGCGCTCGGTGATGCGTCGCGCCGCAGAGCGCCTCGCCTTCGGCAGGCCCAGTTCGCGGCGCTGCACGTCATCGAAGTTCTTCACCCCGCGCCAACTCACCCACTCGTACAGCCGCACCGCGTAACGGCCCAGCGACGGTGACAGGAATGGCAGGACCTGTCCGTTGACCCGCACCGGGGCGAGATGCAGGGTGGCCAGCGGAATGTCGTAGTACTCGGCGACATTGGCGGCGGGCTGTTCGAAATTCAGAAACGTGACCAGCAGGTCGGACCCGGCCGCCAGCGTCCGCAGTGTCGCGGTGATTTGCTCCCAGTGCCGGGTGACGGACTGCCCGATGTCGCGCCACGACCTGACCAGATCTCGGATCTTCCAGAATTTGCGGAACACACGCGTCCAGAAGTCGCGGTGCGAACTCCACCACTCCCGCGTATCGGGCCCGTAGGCGACGGCCGACAGCCCAGCCGACTCGACGAAGCCGACCAGGTC
>NZ_MBEM01000117.1:0-4254 GCF_001954045.1 Mycobacterium sp. SP-6446
CAACAACGCCGCAACGGTCGATCGCTCCGATACCGGCGAAGTAACGGCCATGGGATGCAGGGTCTTTCGGCCCGCGCTACGGCCGGGGCGTCAGATCCAGGGAGGTGATGGTCGTCATCCTGGTCACCAGCCAGCGCCCCTTCACGCGCTTCATGAACAGCCGATAGGACAGGTACTTCAACGCCGGGATGTTCTTGGTCAGCGGGCTGGTGGACGTGGTGTTGGTGTACACGATGACGACGGCGTTCGGGTCATCCAGCGATTCCACCGCCGCGCCGGTGACCTGGGTGCTGTTGGTCACTTTCGCCTGCTTGTTGGGCGCCACGATCGAGTCGACGAATTTGCGGTACTGGGCTTCGAAATCGCCGCTGAGGTACGTCGCGGCGCGATCGGCCAGGCCGTCCATGTTCTCCGGGGTGTAGGTCCACAGGGTCGTGATCGCGTTGGCCGCGGTCCGGGCCACCTTGAGTTTGGTTGCGGCGGTGGCACGGTCGGTCAGGTAGGGCTGCAGGGTCGAACCCGCAAACGCCGCGGAACCGACGAAGAGCACCGCCGCCACCGCGACGGCAATGGCCCTGCCCTTTCCGCCGAGTCGCTTGAAGCGGAAGCGCTTGGGCTTGGTCGTCGCAACGGTCTCGCCGGCCTCGCCGGCCTCGCCGGCCTCGGCCGCCTCCTCGTCCGAGGTCGCTTCTGTTGCCGCAGAGTCGGTTTCGTCCTGCTCGACGGAATCGTCGCTCTGAGCTTCCTTGGTTACCTTGGCCACCTTGGCTTCCGGGGTTTCCGAAGTTTCCGAGGCCTTTTCGGTCAGATCACCTGCAGCAGGTTGCTGATCTTCCACTGCTTCCCTTCCTGCGTTGCGGTTACCGTCCACCGATTCGTGTTCTCGATTACCTGCTTCTCATCCGGCGACTTGGACGTGACCGCCGTCGCCACCATCACGGTGACGGTGCCGTCGTCGTTCCAGCGTTCGACGCCGGTGCCCAGGACGGTGCCCGTGGCGGGTTCGGCGCGCGCGACCTGGAGCAGGATCTCGTTCGCCTTGTCGGTGTACTGCTTGGCGAACTCACCCGTCGCTTGGGCCAATATCCGGTCTACGTAGTTGTTGGCGTGAAAGGGATCGATGGAAGTGAACTCCGTCATGAAACCCGTCACGTAATTGAGCACCTGGCGGTCTTTCGACGCCTGGTGTTCGGCGGACTGATGAGAGATCAGCATCAGGGTGGAGACCGTGACCGCCGCCGCCATGACGAGCGCGGCAACGGCGATCATCAGCGGGTACGCCCACGGCCGGTACGACGTCGGCGGCCGCGCGACGAGTAGCGAGTCTTCGCCCGGCGCAAACTTGCGGCGCGGGCTCATTTCCCGTTCCCGGGCGGTTTCGGTTTGGTCAGGACGGTGAGGTCGTCGACGAGCCAGCGGTCGTTGCCGCCTTTGGCGAAACTCACGCGCACTGTCGCGCTGATGTAGCGCTGCTCGGGCCCCACGCCGCGCCGCCCCTGCATGAACAACAGCATCGTCGCCCGGTCCGGCGTCGCCGATTCGATGGAGCCGTCGGTCACCCAGTACTCGTTGATGACCGGGTTGCCTTTTTGGACGACGTCCTGCTGTTCGGCGAGCTTGTGCCGATATTTGTCGGTCGCCAGCGATTGGGCGCGGGAAAAGTCGTCGTGCAGCGACTTCGGGTCGTACGTGAGCATCTGTGCGACGATCTTCGGCCCCTGCACCTGGATCTGGGCCCTGGTTTGTTCGCTCTCCCGATCGCGGGAGTACACGACCAGATAGCTCACGCCGACGCCCGCGACGCACACCGCCGCGGCGGTGATCACCGCGACCGCGCTCCAGCGCCGCATGTTCGGCGGCCGCCGATCCGGTTCGACCCAGCGGACCTCGGTGCGCAGCAGCATGTCGGCGAAGGTGCAGCCGCGTGAATCCCAAAGCGGCCATAGCCATCCCACCACCGACACGGTGTCGAGGAGATGAGCCAGGTCGCGCAGCAGCAGCCCCCACACCCCGATGGGCTCGCCGTCGCGGCGTAGCACCGTGATGCCGTACCGCGCACGCCCCAAGCTCCAGCCGACGACGCTCGGCAACACCAGCCGGTTGACCAACGTCAGCAGGATGGCCACGCCGAGGACCGAGACGCACACCCACCACCAGACCGGGTGCTTGCGGACGGTCAGCGCGGCCAACGCCATCGTCGCCACCATGGCGGCGCCCGGAAGCACGTCGAGTGCGAACGCACCCGCCCGGATGTGCCAGGGCGCCAATGCATTTCGCGGTGGCTCCGGGACTTCCGCCTTGGTCTGGGTCTTAGCCTGAGTCTGCTCGACCACCACCGTCACTTCGTCACCTGGTCGAGCTTGGCGATCTTGTACTGCCCCTCCGCGGTCGCCATCGTCACCCGCAGCCGATACCCGGTCTCGTTCTCCGACTTGTCGCTGGCGACCTTGACGCGCATCGCGACGAGTACGTCGATGGAACCGTCTTTGTTGTTGCGCTCCACCGCCGCACGCACATCGGCCACCTGCACGTGGATGTTCGAAGCCTGGTACGCCTGGACGAGCATGCTGGTGTACAGCAGGGCTTGGGCGCGGAAAGCGTCTGTGCCACAGTCGATGATCTTCTGTTCGCTCGCGACCATCGCGTTGGTGTCCGGCGCCTGGGTCGCCGAAACACACTCGATCGCCGCTTTGAGCGCCGCGGCGTTGTTGCGCGCGATCGCCTGGCTGTCGTGGTGGTAGCGCAGGGCAAGGTAGCCGCCGGCCCCGATCCCCCCGGCGGCCAGGACCAGCGCCGCCGCAATACCGGCCACCCAGCCCCGACGACCCAGCCGCGACGGGCGGCGCTCCACGGCGGTATCCCCGCCCTCGACGGCGGCGTCCTCGGATTCCTCCGAATCCCCGGCGGTCACTTCAGCGGCGAGCTGGTCCGCGTCGCCCTCGGGCTCCGCCTCGTCCGTCACCTCGGGCTCCGCCTGCGCGGCCACCTCGGCGCTGGTTTCGTCAGCCTCGGATTCCGACGAATCCTCGGCCGCCACGTCGGTGCTGGTCTGGTCGGCCTCGACCTCGGATTCCTGACGGTTCTTCCGCCCTGGCCTTCGGGAGAGCCTGCGCAGACGACGAGCAATCGGCATCGGTGGGGGGTTCAGCCGGCCGGCGCCAGCATCTCCTTCCATCCGTCGTCTCCTGTTTTTGTCGAGTTTTCGACGGACCATTTAACTCCGTCGGGCCCTATCAGTTGACCGCTCTGCGGACTGTATACCGCCGACGGGGGGCCCCCGCCCGGAGTGTAGACACACGGGTTGGGCTGCTGTCCGTTGCACGTCACGGTACCCGATCCCGGCCGCGACAACGGGTCGCTGGTCGGCGGGGGCGTCCCGGCGACCCGGTCCGAGGGCGCCGGGTTCATTCCGTTGTTGATCGACGGTGCCGGGATCACCATGCCCGGCCGCACCGACTGGTCACAGCGCGCGGCGGGCGCGGGGCAGGTCAGGATCTGGTTCGGGTCTCCGTACCAGGGGTTGGTTCCGGCCGGGACGTACGGCCTGGGGTCGCGGCACTCCCGTGGCGTGGCGGCCCGCTTACCCGGGATATCGACGCAGGGAATGTTGCGCGATCCACGCACGCTGTTGGCCGGCGTGTCCATCGGGATCTTGCAGTAGGTGCCCGACGGCAGCGGCACCATGCTGGTGTCGGCCGGGGACCGCCATTCCGACGCCGGAACGAAACCCGTGAGGCAGGGCGGCGGCCAGTTGATCGACAGCCCCAGGTCGAGCGCCGCCTGGTTCGGGAACGGCGCGCCCACCGTCTGCGCGATCGACGCACCCTGCGGCAGGAACACCAGCACCTGTTCCAGACCGGTGTGGTAGCGCTTGAGCAGGTCGAACACCACCTCGAGGTTCGCCAGCGTCTGCGGTAGCGAATCCCGGACATCGTTGAACACGTCGTTGACCTGATCGGCGGTCGGCGCCGCTTGGGACAGAATGCTTCTCACGTGCTGGTCGTTCGCGGCCGACTGCGCGGCCAACGTGTTCAAGTTGCGCGCCCAACGCTCGATCGCGTCATTCGAATTGACCTGGCTGTCGAGGATCGGCCCGGAGTTCTGGATGATGTCGTTGACGTTGGTGATGTTGGTCCTGAAGTCGCCGACGATCGCCTGCGTGGAGTCGACCAACCGTTGCAGGGCGGGCCCCAGCCCGCCGACCGATTCCGCGGTCTCGTCCAGCAGCTGGCCGATCTTGTCCTTGGGCAACAC